>NZ_LKTL01000001.1:0-301078 GCF_001401775.1 Shewanella sp. P1-14-1
GATGTAGAGGTCTCTACAACCTTTTATCAATAACTTTAGATTCAACAACTTATCAAATAACTAGAAGTTTATCGAGCGTAAATCAGCCAATTTTTACTCTCTTTACTCAAGAATCATTCGTGTAAAATTATAACTGTATATCTATTTAGTATTTTAAAGTCAGATATAGTGTGCAATTGATTAGAAAATTTAAGGTGATATTTTCGCTCTCCGTCACATGAGTTTCTCTTGCTAACTCATCTTCTATTTCCAAACTGAGTTTGAAAATAAAGAGAACACCGCGACGTTAATCCAAACGGAGTTTGGAAATCCAGTGTGAAATCCATATGTCTAAAACTGATATTAACTAAGTGCCATGACGTTGATTTTTTGTTCAAAATAGCATACAAACCTTAGGGCAATTGTCAGTCAAATCATAACAACATTCGTGTATACGGAAACGCCCAAAGTTATTAGCTTTGGGCGTTTCTTCTTACAAATTTGGTTACAACAAACCGAGCTTTAAAGTGTCATATGCAGAATTGGAAAAGGTTTTCCCATATCATCGAGTGGCGATCGCGAAACGACTTTAAACCCCATATGCTCGTAGAAGCCTACTGCCTGTGGGTTTTGTTCATTAACATCGACCTTGGTTGCACCTAACTGCTCTAGTGCGTATTGCAGTAGCACTTTACCAACGCCTTGCCCTCTTGCCTCGTTTAAGATGAAAAGCATTTCAATCTTTGAGTCGTGGATACCCACAAAACCTTGTATTGAACCCGTTTCATTTTTAACACATCTTAACGTGACAGTAGGAAAAGCCTGCTCAATGATAATAGGTTTAAAAAATTCAATGTCTGCTTCTGTTATGAAGTCATGCGTAGCTCGGACTGAGTTTTCCCAAACATTAAGCATTTCTGCGTAATTTTCGGGAAGCACATTTTGTACAATCATTATGGTTTCTCTATCGTTGACTGAAATTTATGTGCAGCCGCGAGAGTGTATTTTATCGACAAAATAGATAACCGTCCATGTACTATCGACTTTGCTTGTGTCGACTTTGCTTTTATTCGGCAATAAACCAAGCATCATCGCAGCAGTGAATAGCAACGCTTTCACAGATTGAAGTGGAAACTGATTGAGGCAAAAACAGAATTAGCACAGCAAACAAAGAGCAAAGCTAAATACACCCTCACAGGAACTCTTTCGCCATCTTGTTCATTTCGTCTTGTCTATCTCTTCTTGCCTATTTCGAGAGTTGTTACTTTCGCCGTACTATCAATAAAGAGTGAAAAAGCCGAAGCGACATGGCTGATACAAAAAGGGGGAAGTTGGGTCACTCTTCGACGTACACTTAACAAAAGAGGGGGCGAAGCACTGCGACGTTGACTTGTTCAAATGGCCAATAAGGCATAACGCGCCACCATACATTGCTAAGCCTCTTTATTACGGCGCTGCCCATGTTAATGGTTCACACTGCTGGGGTTTAACTTGTAGTGGTTTGGGTTTGCGTGGTGAAGGTTTATCAAGCTCCTTTTTAGGCGCTGATTTAGCGGTGTAAAATTGTTGTTTCCACCAAGCGATATCTTCACACCCATGACCTGGGTTTATCGGCTTTTGCGCCTTACAGTCTGGATTATCTTTGGGGCAGTTAAGGCGAACATGCATATGTGCACTATGCCCCCACCAAGGGCGGACTTTATTAAGCCAAGCATCATCAGCTTGTGTGCGCTCATTACACAGCTGCTGTTTGATTGCACCATTAACAAATATTCGTGCAACTTGTGGATCTTGAGCAGCAACTTTTATCATCAGTTTATGTTGTGGGTTCCAAGCAGCGGTATCGATTGCGAACTCTTGGTTATCTACCACAGTCAGCGCACGCGGCGATTTAAGCTCAGCTTTACTAAGCGGCTTCTCAGTTAGTCTCAGCCAGATATCAACATCTAAACCAATCTGATGACTGCTATGGCCATAATCAAACTGGCCACCACGGGGCATCGACATATCCCCCACTAGAATTTGCTCAATCCCTTCACCTTGCAATTGAACAGCATATTGCTGCACAAAGTTCACCAAATTCGGATGACCATAATATCGATCTCGTTGCGGCCTAATCACTTGAAACCCTTTGCCTGATAAGGGCAAAGCTTCTGCGCCAGATAAACAGCCATTTGCATACTCGCCAATAGCTGCAGCGGGCCCTTCAAATGGTGTTTTAGTATGCTCCCAAGGATTAAAGCGTGCCTGAACATTTAAGCTCGCCATAAGTAGCATCAAAATAATAACAACAGAAAAATACCGCATAACGACTCTCTTTTATTTGGACATTAGGCAAGGTACTAGCAAGGCTCAAAGCTAGGTTAAACTTCAGTTTTATAAGTGTAGAGGGGAATCACAAGAAGGTGGATACTGTTTGATAAAAATTAATAGAAGATTGCTATAGCAGACCATAAAGCAAGTCGAAATAACAATGAAAAAAGCTGTCAAAACGTTTTGCGCAGTTACCAAGTATCCGCTTCAAATCTGGCAGTTCTAGCCTGCACTTCGGTACATTGCGTTTGCTGGATAAGCTCTGCAAGCGTAATACTAGGGGTTTCGGTGATTAATCGGATCAGTTTAGCTTCTAAAGGTTCCAGTTTATCGGCATGCACAATTAACGCCGCTGATATTTTCTTACTCAGGTAGGCAAAGGATTCTTGGCTTACTGAGTTAAGTTGACTATTAAAAGATTGAACCTTAATCGCCTCTCCTACTAGAGCCCAGTTTCTTGAACGGCGCACGCGCTTAAGCTCACAATGATGCTCAACAGCTATCACTTTTGCTTGATTAACACTCTCTCTGCCGATGCGATGAATAAGCGAAGGCAGTGAAATAGTGATAGCGTCTTTATGCATAGGATTTAGATTTTATTCTTAAGTGTTATTTTCAGATAAATGTCGAATTAACTTAGCAGGGGTGCCACCATAGAGGCAATCTGCAGGCACATCTTTTGTCACCACAGAGTTTGCAGCAATCACTGAACGAGCGCCAATTGTCACCCCTTGATTGATAATTGCATTACCACCAATCCATACATCATCTTCAACCACAATAGGTAAACAATGGGTCTGCCATTGCTGGCGCTGACGATAATCTAAATCATGGCTTGCCGAGTAAAACTGAGTATTCGGCCCGACAAGGACATTATTCCCCAGCGTGATAAAACTGCCATCAAGCATGGTGACATTAAGATTAATAAAGCTGTTATCACCTATTGAAATCGTTTTACCAAACTCACATGAAAAAGGTGAACGAATGACACTGCCTTCACCAAAGTGAGCAAATAAGCGCTTAAATAGCCCAAGGCGACTTGCGTCATCAACGGTCTGATTAAGCTCTACTAACATCAAGGTTGCATCATCACGCATGGCATTTAATTCTCTATCGCCACCATTAAATGCCTGACCCGATGTCATTTTTTTAAACTCGCTCATGTTAATCCTTCGTCAGTCAATTATTTACCTTTCATCACTTTCAAAGATAATACTTGGGAATGGGTCGAGATGCTTTCAGTTTGTGTGAATTTAGCGACATACCTAAACTTTTTGAGATAAGAGAATCGTGTTTTTGAAGATAAAAAAATGCCAGTCAATTTACATCGACTGGCATTAGGCTGTAACAGTATTTGATTTGAACGGTGATAGTGGAGTGTCTATGTATTCAAATCACACTGTCTAAACTTAATTACTTAAGTTCAGCTGGCCATTCTTTCTCAACGCGTTTTTCTAGGAACAATGCTTTTGACGCTTTCATTGCTTCTAAGTCTAAACCGACAAGAGGTTGAACCTTCTCTTTAGTGTCGTATTTAGTCGCATCGTACTTGTACTCAGGCGCATACTTCTTCAATAACGCATTTGCTTCAGTTAATGCTGCATCTAGGATGGCATTAGACTTCTCAAGTAGGCGAATTGCTTCTTCAGGGTTATGAGCATGGATACCATGAGAGGCTGTTGCGCTATCCCAGAACCATTGCGCATTTCTGACTTTAATCAGTAAGCTATTCATTTCACCTGCTAGTGGTGTTTTCGCTTTTAGCGCAGCTTCATAGTTCGCTTTAGCTTCAGCAATACCTTTATTCGCTTCTAAACCTTCAACGCCATTGGCAGCCCAAATAGCTTGTGCTTTGAAGTGAACTTCAGTCAAACGAGGGTCGGTACCGTCAGCTTCAAAACGTAGCTTGTTGATTTCAGCTTTACGCTCAGCAAAGATTTCTTTGAAGTCAGCACCATCATGACAGCCGATACAGCTTTTCGGTAATGTATCTGCTTCAAATGTCACTTTATGGTTCGAGTACTTAGTCCCTTTGTCGTTTGTTGCTTTTGGCATATGACACGTCGTACAACCAAACTCTAAATGGTTATCCATAGCGTGTTCGGTACGATCCATCATGTTCTCATACTCTGGATGTTGTGCTTTAAGCATTGGTGCACCAGATACGGCATTAGTCCAATCTTTAAAGCCACGGCTATCAAAGTAAGCGAGTTGCGCTTCAGCTGCAAAACCTTCATATAAACCGTCTGTTCCTGTGTAACCAACAAACTGTTTGTAGTCTGTTTTCTCACCTGGCACCCAGTAATCCATTGGGTATTTCACTTTCTTTTCATCAGTACCATCGAAGTAGTACTCAACATGACACTGGGCACAAGTTTGGCTTGCTTGCATCGTTGCATCTTGCTTAGAAAACTCTTTACCAATGGCTTTCATTGCACGGTCAGCATAAGGACGGCTAAGACGTAAGTCTTCTTTACCTAACTCATGACAATCCGCACAACCAATGGTGTTCGACATTTCGTGGCCCCAAGTAGACCATGCATTGTCTGAAAACTTGCCTTCACCCACTTCATCATACATGCGTGCTACATCAGGGGTTTTACATGACCAACAACTTGCAGCCATTGCTTCACCGACCATTTTTCCATCATGGCCGACCATTGGATGGCCTACACGTAAGGTTTTAATGATATCTGTTAGCGCAAAGTGATGACCACGTGCACGGTTGTAGTCTTTAGCGAAACCATACCCAGCCCAAGCACTCACGAGATTTGGATTACTGGCAAGTAAGTCGTCAAGTTTGCCTGATGCTGGCGTGCTTTCTTCTGTTTCAGCCCAAGTTTTATATTGTTCTGGGAAAGTTTTTTGCCAGTTTTCACTTTTATATAAATCAACTTCGCCAGCAACACTATAGCCAGTAAATGCGGTAGTAAGCATTACTGCAACAGCTAGTTTTCTTAATTTCATCATCATTCCTCATTAGGATTATTATATTTATGCTGGCATTGTTATCCCCTACAATTACCAAACACATTTTAAATACTCTCGTTAAAGCAATTAGTGCTCTTAGAGATTTTTTAAAATTTAAAAATCTAAAATATTTAAAACAATTATTATCATAATGAGCTAGGTGAAACAGGGCTTTGCTATATTAATGTGACTCCCTACAAACCAACGCTATTTACTTGTCTCAGTTCAAATTTTTACCTCTAAAAGAGATACCCCTTTAGGGGTAAAGTTTGCTGATAAATTCAAAATGGCCGTGCCTAACTTTCAACCTATTAAGGTAAAAAAACAGCAATAACGTTTAGCTGAAGCTGAAAACAAAATAAAACAAATTGAAAAAACATTAAAAAACAAAAGCTTAAATTTATTCAAAATAATATAATTAAAATTCACTCGAATCTTAAATGGCTAACAGTTAGCACATTTTTACCTCACAAAAATCATTTAAATATAATCAAGATCAAGTTAAACAACCTATCTAACTTGCATTATTTTCAGAAAATAAAATTACTAGATCACTAAGCTTAATTTAACCTTAAATATAAATTAATTATCATTTCAGCTTATATTATTAACAGCAAATTTAGCAAAAAATATAATAAAAGAACCTAATTTAGTATCAGTAAACAATAACAAAATGACACATTCGTTAATGGTTACGCTGTATAAAGATGACCGTTATTTAATATAAAAAAACGATATTGAGTGATACCCTAGACAATTAATATTTTCCCTAATATGCCAATGTCTTCACTATTTATTTGCTTGGCTTAAATATAATTTAAGGATAGTTAATGTTTGATGTACTGCTTTCAATTTGGCATCAAGATTTTGATGCTTTAATGGAAACTGTTTCGATATATCACTTAATGTTGATATTAGCGTTAATCTTATTTCTAGAATCAAGCTTTGTATTCTTACCCCTTCCCGGTGATGGTCTAGTGCTATTTGTTGGCGGCTTAGTCGGTTTAGGTGTTGTTGAGCTGCAATTGGCCATCGCATTACTGACCGTTGCTGCGGGTCTAGGCTCCTTTATTGCCTATATGCAAGGACGATGGCTGTCACACCACCCTATGGTCAACAAAATCGAGAAAGGACTACCAGACAATACCTTACAGCGGGCATCTGATTTACTCGAGAAGTATGGCTTCCTCGCACTGTTTTTTTCACGGTTTATACCTTTTGTGCGGGTACTCACTCCAATGCTAATGGGGATCAGAAAGCTTGGCGTTAAACGCACTGTATTAATGAGCGTTACCAGTGCACTGATATGGACTACAACCCTGTTATTTATTGGTCAATGGGTAATGAATAACCCCCTGTTGAGTGACTATCAAGAAACCTTAAATAAAGCATTTTTAGTGGTGAGTATGAGCTTAATGCTATCAGCTACTGCAGCCATGGTGTTTCGTTTTTCAAAAAAGTCTAAAAGTCATAATCAATGATTTCTACTGATTGTCTAAAGCAAAAGTATTAGCGTAAAGCGCTTGTCATCACATATAGCACAGGGTTGTGCTAAGCTTCATTTGATATCAATAATATCAAGTCATTAGCTTGAAATAACTTGCCTAACTAGCAGCTCAGTTATGTTCAATCCAATACCGCATATTTGTTGAATCTAAGGTAAGTATCCCTTTTATGCAGGAGGCATTAAATGCAAGACTATGTGAGTCAAATCGATATTAATCAATATTTGCCCATCATCATCGATGGCGGGATCAATGTATTACTCGCTGCGCTTATACTCATCGTTGGCCTATATGTCGCTAACAAAGCAAGCGCAATTATTAATAAAATTGGTGAGAGCTACGATAAACTCGACAACACCCTATTTCGTTTTTTAGGCAGTGTCGCTAAGTATGTCATTCTTGCATTTGTGGCCATTGCCGTATTAAACCGCTTTGGGGTACAAACCGCATCCATTGTTGCCTTATTAGGTGCAGCAGGTTTGGCAGTTGGCTTAGCACTGCAAGGGACGCTGTCTAACTTAGCTGCCGGCGTTATGCTGTTATTATTCCGCCCTTATAAAGTGGGCGACTTTATTAGTGCAGCCGATCGATTCGGTAATGTTCAAGAAATTGATTTATTCACAACCATTCTTAAAACCTTCGATAATCAGCATATTATTGTTCCTAACAGCCAAATTTGGGGTGCGCAAATCGTTAACCATTCATTCCATGATATTCGTGGTGTGGATATGCATTTTGGCGTGGCTTACAAAGAGAATACCGATGAAGTAAGAAAAGTGATTGATGCAGTGCTTGCCGCTCATCCTCATGTGTTACAAGACCCAGCTCCTTTTGTTGAAGTTGAAACCCTCAATAACAGTTCAGTGGATTTTCTCGTAAGGCCATTTTGTCATGGTGAACACTACTTTGACATCTTGTACTCGATCCCTGAGCAGGTTAAAAAAGCCCTTGATGAAGCGGGAATCGAAATTCCTTTCCCACACAGAAAAGTCATTATTGAGAAAGAAAAATAGTCAATTAGCGGTTATCATTAACGAGCAAGCGCCTATAGCCTTGCTCGTTTTCTATTTATCATAACTTGCTATTGTTACCCCTTGAGCCTCAATCCTTCGCTTAAAGCACATTTCAGTCGAGTTTATCGCCGTTTTAACGTTATAATCCCTGCGCAAAAAATCGTGATAACGATTCATCCTATTATTCAAAGAAGTAGAAATAACCCCATGACGCCAGAACGTTTAGCCCGCATCAATGAAATGCTTGATAACCGCCAAGTCGACCTCACTGTGTGTCTCGATAAGGTTCATAAAACCAATAATATCGCTGCTACAGTTCGCACTGCCGATAGCGTAGGTATTCATCAAATTCATGCTGTCATGCCAGAAGATTCATTATGGGTGTCGGGTAATACATCGTCAGGTAGTCACCGCTGGGTTAACACGATTAAGCATGTAACTTATCAAGAAGCGTATCAGCAGTTTAGAGCACAGGGAATGCAGGTATTAGCGACGACATTTTCAGACACTGCCGTGGATTTTCGTGAGATTGATTACACTAAACCGACGGTAATTGTACTGGGTAACGAACGAGATGGTGTTAGCCAAGAAGCAATTGACTCCGCCGATCAGCATATCATTATTCCTATGGTAGGCATGGTGCAATCACTGAATGTCTCTGTTGCTGGTGCTTTGATCATGTATGAGGCGCAGCGTCAACGCCAAGAGGCTGGACTGTATAATAACAGGCAATTAGACCATGAATATTGCCAAACTAAGTTATTTGAGCAAGGCCACCCTGTTTACGCTAAAGCCTGTCGAAGAAAGAATATTCCTTACCCAGCGATAGATGAATTAGGACAAATCAGTGCTGATGATGACTGGTGGGATCGCATGCGCGCTCCCGATCCAGAAGCGCTAGATACTGAAGCTTAAAGAATAGTGGTTTAAGCCTTATATTTTATGTTGAGTTCAGCTCACTCGAATGCAGCTTATTTTTATATGTCGATATCTCATAAAATAAGCTGCAGATAGTCACTGCCATAAAACCCGATTTACCTAGCCTTCTCATTTCCCTAATCTTGTCATTAACTTAACCTTGTTGCAGCTTTCTTCTGCATATTCAATATCAATCAACCTATACAAAAGAATACAACCCTTCACCTTAATTATGTAATTAGCTTAGGCTTTTCCGTCAGTGATGTTGAATGGGATTTACAGTAGTCGTTATGCTGATTTGATTTTCAGTAAATCTAGAGTGGTTAAATCTAAAGTTGCCAAATAACAAAAAGTAATAACTAACGTTTAATCAATAATATAAATCTAAATGTTGATTCATTCTATTAATATATGTCTTTCACCTTCCCTGTTTTTATTCTTTCAAAAACCTGATTTTGCGTTCACTTTGATTATGATAATGCTCATAAAAATAGCAACGCCCATTGATAACAATACAATCGTATTGCAAAATAACAATACAGTCGTATTGCTAATATTGAGGGCAAAAATGAAATACATTTTAATATCACTTGGGATCATCAGTTTTGTCATCGCAGTTTTTGGCTTTAACCCTTGGACCGCCAGCAATAAAAGTTCTAAGGTGCTATCTGATACTTATACTTCGCTAGAAACAGGTACTGAACGCAAAGCAAATGGTATTTATGAAGTTAGAGCCCTGACTAGAATGCCAAATGTTAGTGCTGAAATGGTGCGTTGGTGGTTTGCTGATTACCTGCAAACAACTGAGCAATATAAGAGGTGGCATCCTAACGCACATGTTTGGATGGACTGGGAAAACAAAGTTCCTGGAGAAGTGATAGGGGCCAGTCATTTAGTCCATGAATATCTCGGTACGACATTACACAAGTTACGTATTCAGTTTGTCGACCCTAAAGAAATACTCGATGATTATGAGCCTAGAAACGATCGTTTTGTTATTTGTGCCCGAGCTGGTTTACTTGAAAAGCCTCTCAATGCGACACACATGTGTCATGTCGTGCAAAATACTGAATATGGTGCCCAAATGCGTTCAGCTTTTTGGATGGGTTATGTTGAAAAACGTGATGGCAATGACACAGTAACCTCTATTGAAAGTGTTTTAGGTAATACGGCATTGGCGCGTATGTTTCTTATTAGCAAACAGGACTCAATTGACTTAATGACCCATGCCATCGAAGAAATGAATGTTCTAGCAAACTTTCTGCCTGATCTATATCAACAAGAAGTGCTATCAAAGCAAGTGTTACACTCTCATTAACTATTTATCAGATAAAGGCTTAATGACTGTAACAATGACAGTGATTATAACAACCACAGTCTCTATCAATGTCGGAGATACTTCATAGTCATTTTGAGATAAAAGGCTCAATATAAGGTTAAAGAATGCATCAAAATCTATGTATTATTCGGCTATTCACTTACTATTAATCACCATAGAAACTTGGCTGCTTGTCACTCTCATATATAGCCAAGTCATAGCTAACGATTAGTTAAATAATTGCCGAATAATACGTTTACCGAGGTCTATACATTTGAAACCCAACTTAGCCAATAGCGGGCGTAAAAATGCCGAGGAAGCAGAAAGAACCCGCGGACAAATACTCGCAAGTGCTTCAGAGTTATTCTCAACCAAAGGGTTTGATGCAACATCTTTACGTGAAATAGCCAATACAGCACAAGTCACGCACAGCACAATAACTCACCACTTTGGTGCCAAAATTGATATCTGGTATGCCATAGCCCATCGCAATATCAATAGTTATCGTAAGCAACTTGAAACTAAGCTAGGCCAAGCGATACGTCATGAAGTGGGTACACTTTGTATTTTTAAAACTGCTGTTGAAGTGCTAATCGACACCTTATTAAAGCACCCACAATTAGTCCGCTTAATGAGTATGGAACACGATACGGACAATAAAAGAGCATTGTTCTTAGCAGCTAAATTGAGTGAGTCACACCATTTAGTATCTGGCTTGTTTGAAGCCGCAAGAGAAAAAGAACCTTGCCTGCAAAAATATAATGCTGATACCTTTTTAGTAATGCTGCTTGGGCTTATTTCAGCACCTGCATTATTTCCTATTTTGCAGAAAACATTAACCCAAACTAATATCAATAGTGATGACTTTAGAGCTCACTATAAAGCACTGATATTATCGACATTATTTCATTAAGCCTAAGCTTTTTCACAATCGCCAACACATGAGCATGAATCTGCAATAATATTTAAGTCTTGGTCAATCTATGTCGTTGTCATCATCGCCGCTCTGCCATGTATTTGCCGGAGCGGATATTAAGCAAAACCGATATACGCCAAAGTTGAATGCCCTCTTGATTACCTAAGCAAAATAACGCTATTGCGACGGCCAATTTAAAAATAATTTACAAAAATAATGTACAAAAAATATAAACTAAATAAATCATATGGTTAGACAGTTACATTGACTTTAACTCAATATCTAAACCCGCTCCCCTTTTTCAAATAAAAACTGCATATCACTGAATATTAAATCACACACTTCGCAAAACAGAACAATAAACCTCATCTCAATTTGAATATTTATTCATCAAAAATTCATTTCATCGAGCACGACTCCTTCACTCAACTTCATTTACATTTATTTTACAACTGTAACAACTAAAGATACATTGAACGTCGCAGCGAGCTAAAACAGCTTTTTACGCTGCAAAAATTATAATAAACAATTTTTTACTCTGAATAACATGGAAGATAGTTATGACAAAAAATAAAGCCACAACAGTGCTAGGACTGTCTGTGTTGGCACTTTCGATCTCTGCCAGCATCAACGCAGCACCTGTTTTCACACCAAATGTGAATAGTAATTCACCTCAGTTCGACCAACAAAACCCACTGCCAAAGCGTTATATCGTTAAATTTAAAAACGCCAATGCTGCAGCTGCTGGCTTTTCAACATCTGTATCCTCCGATGCCATAAGTGATGCCCAATACGAACCTAGAAGCAATGAAGTCTTTTCTCACTTTCGCGCCATGAACAGTGTTTCAGCGAAAGAAATGAAGCGAATTGGGCGCAGTAATAGCTATAGCGTTAAGCTCGATAGTAAAAACCTACAAGCACTGAGATATCGTGCCGATGTTGATTACGTTGAAGAAGATGTACCACGTCGATTATTAAGTGAAAGCACTCCTTGGGGTCAGACTTATGTCGGCGCGACAGCTGTCAGTGATAGCCAAGCGGGCAATCGTACAATCTGTATTATTGATTCTGGATACGACTTGGGTCATAACGACTTAAACGCCAACAATGTCACTGGCACCAATAACTCTGGCACTAACAATTGGTATGAGCCAGGAGCTGGAAATGCCCACGGTACTCACGTTGCAGGTACCATTGCAGCTATCGCTAACAATGAAGGTGTTGTTGGTGTTATGCCAAATCAAAACGCGAACATCCATGTGATTAAAGTGTTTAATGCTTCTGGTTGGGGTTACTCATCCGATCTAGTCGCAGCTGTCGATACTTGTGTGAATAACAACGCTGATGTGGTCACCATGAGTTTAGGTGGTTCAGGCTCTAGTAACACAGAGAGAAATGCGCTCGCTGCCCATGAAAATAACGGTGTGTTATTGATTGCAGCTGCAGGTAATGATGGTAATTCAACTCTGAGCTACCCAGCATCTTATGACTCTGTCATGTCAGTAGCGGCGGTCGATAGCAATAAAGACCATGCGGCATTTTCGCAGTTCACTGCGCAAGTCGAAATCTCAGGTCCTGGTGAAGCAATTTTATCAACGGTGACCCGAGGCGAAGGTCGTTTAGCCGATATTACTATTAACGGTCAATCGTATTTTGATAATGGCGTTGTGCCGCATAACCGCTATGTCCTTTCTGGCTCAAACCATGTCAGTACTCCTTTTATCGGCTCTGCAACGGGTGAGTTGGCAGAATGTACCGTTAACGGCAGTAGTTTTAACTGTGGCAACATGAACAATAAAATTTGTTTAGTTGAACGTATTGGCAACCAAGGGACAAGTTACCCTGATATTAACGCTGTTAAAGCTTGTGAAGCCGCAGGTGCTAGCGCGTCAATTGTCTACAGTAATACCGCCTTACCAGGACTACAAAACCCATTTTTAGTCGACAGTAATAACGAAGCCCCTATTGTGTCTGTCTCAGTCGATCGCGCTACAGGTCTGGCACTGAGAAATCAAATCGGCGCAACTGCAACAGTCAGCAATACCGATAATGAAGATTACGAGTACTACAATGGTACATCTATGGCGACACCACATGTATCAGGTGTCGCTACTTTAGTGTGGAGTCATCACCCAGAATGTAGTGCGGCCCAAGTACGTGCTGCACTTAATGCAACAGCTGAAGACTTAGATGTTGCAGGTCGTGATAACCGAACCGGTTATGGTTTGGTTGATGCCCAAGCAGCTAAAGCTTATTTGGATGCTTCTTGTAATGGACCAACAGATCTTGGCACAGGTGTCGGTGATAATGAGCTGGTCAATGGTGTGGCTAAATCTAATTTAAGTGGCGCGACAGGTGATGAGTTATTTTACACAATTGATGTACCAGCAGGTGCTACAGACTTAAGCTTTACTATGAGCGGCGGTAGCGGTGACGCTGATTTATACGTGCAATATGGCGCAGCACCAACCACCACCAGCTATGACTGTCGTCCTTGGAAAGGCGGAAATGCTGAATCTTGTCCTATCGCTTCAGCGCAAACGGGTACATACCATGTCATGGTGCGAGGTTATAGTGCATTTAGTGGCGTGAGTTTAGTGGCTAACTACACTGATTCGACTGGCGGTGGCAGTGGCGGCACCGGCGGCGCTGCAACTTACTCAAACAATACTAGCTATAACATTCCTGATAACAGCAGTGTAGGCGCTAGTAGCACCTTATCTGCAACACGCACGGGTGACTCAGGTGAAATCACCGTCAGCGTCAATATTAGTCATACTTACATCGGTGATTTAAAAGTCGAGCTATATAGCCCTACTGGTCAAGTTGCTGTATTGCATGACAACAGTGGCGGCAGTGCCAATGACATAGTTAACACCTATACGGTTGATATGTCAGGTGTTGAGTCATCTGGAAATTGGACGCTAAAAGCGGTTGATAGTGCACGACGAGATACTGGAACAATAAACGCTTGGGAGTTAAGTTTTCAATAGCTCGACCCTGTCCGTAATGGGCAAGTTATAGTGCCTATGTTGCTGTAGCACTATATCTTTCTTATGCCTGCCAGCTCCCCTCTGGCAGGCATTTTTTATCAATCACTTACAGTTAAGTTCAACCTTGCGGCCGCCTTCGACTTCTGTCACTTGATAATGCCATCCATATTGATTCACTAATTTTTCAGTTAACTCTAACCCTAATCCAAAGCCCAAATCATCCGCTTGATTTTGATCATCAGGGTCAAGGTTATAATTGGTAATCGATAAGTGATCGTTTAACTGCTCAATCACCACCTTGCCGTTAAAAGTATGCTGAAATGCATTACGAATAAGGTTAGTAATAATGATCCGATATAAGCCTTCAGACATGGTTAATTCAGTATCGTCTGTACTCAAAGTGACTTCTACCGTTTTACCTTGTAAAAGATAATGTAACTCTGCTGTAATCGCTTCGACTAACGCGCCAACGGCCACATCACTGGTCGGTAATGACTTGCCTTCTTGACGGTTTAACCACAATAAGGTTTCAGTTAAATCAGTCATTGTTAGCCCTGCTCGCTCTATTCTATCAAGCACAGCCAGCTGTTTTTCTGCGGGTAATTGCTTCGTTATCATTTTACGTAATAGCTCAGCATTGGTACGAGAAACGGCAATAGGAGTGCGCAGCTCATGGCTTGCATAGCCTAAAAAGCGTTTTTCTCTGTCTAAGGTTTCCTGCACAGAGCTTAAACTTGACTGTACTATATCGGCTAACGTGTTTAGTTCACTGTAATGAAAATTAGGACGAGGCTGAGTTAGCTTGCCTTTATCAAGCGATTTAGCCCACTCTTTTAACTGTTCAACGGGATTGGCGACTTTACGCAGTACTAAAAAAAGCACTAATGAAAACAACATAATCGCAATCAGTCCGACAAGTAAAATATAGATAAATTGCGGTGGTTTATTACTGCGCTTTTGTTTGTCTTTCTTATCTAGCATGACAGAGGCATAACGCACTGTATCGCCAGATATTACCTTCATTGCAAACAAGGCTCTTTTGGGTTGATCGATTATCGGTAACCCATCGATTTTTTTGGTTAATTGATTAGGCTCTAGGTCATTAACATCAATGTTATCTTGGATCACTTGGGGCAATGACTCCCAACGAGTCGCGACGGTAAGTTCCCCTATCGTTAAGGGCTTGTCGCCCTCTAATGTTATTTCATTCGCTTGAGAGCGAACAAAGTTCGTCATCGCAACATCTAACCCAGAAAAAAAATAACTGACCGCAACAGCTGACATGCCGACAACGATAACAGTGCCAGTGAGTAACATGGCAAGTAAAAAGTATATTTTTATGCTGGGTCTTATCTTCATGATGTGGGCACACTCTTTTCAGATTCAACTTTAAGAACAAAGCCTTGGCCTGTTATCGTATGAATTAACTTATGCGCTTCTTCGCAGTTTCCATCTACGGCTTTACGTAAGTTAAACATGTGCACTTTAAGACTATTACTGTCTGGCTGCTCATCTCCCCACACACTTTGCATGAGCTTTTCTCGTGAAACAACTTTCGGACTTTCTCGTAATAAACACTCAAGTATTTTAGTCGCTGTGGGTGACAATTTAAGCGGCTGCTGTTTTCGTGTAGCCGTTTTGCTGTGCAGATCTAATGCTAAATCCGCTACCATAAGTTTACTTACCTCGCCGCTGCGTCTGCGTGATAGCACTTGCGATCGTACAATTAACTCTTCCATCGCAAAGGGTTTAATGAGGTAATCATCTGCCCCTTTTGAAAAGCCAACTAACTTATCATCTAAGGTATCTCGGGCGGTAAGCATTAGCACGGGTACATCAATGCCTTGAGCGCGTATACGTTCACACACTTCAAGACCATTCATTTTCGGCAGGTTTAAATCCAACACCACAACATCGTATTGATTGGTTTCAATTAAATTAACACCGACAGCGCCATTGGCTGCGTGATCGCACTGAATATCTTCCAGTTCAAGGTAGTCAATAATCGCTGTTGCTAGGTCAATATCATCTTCAACCAGAAGTAACTGCAAATGATCAGACATTGTTTTCCCTCTTAGATTCCATATCAGTGCGAAGCTTTATCGCCCGCGTATAATTGTGTATTCAATAGCCGTTACGCTGCACAAAACGAGCATCATTCACTGAGCAATAAGTTCACATACTCAGTCTAACCGAATCGAACGATGCGTTACATTTCATTCTGCTATCATTGCGTTTGCAAAGTATTAGCTGAGCCAAACAAACGTTGCTTTAACCTTTTAATGCCGCTTTCAGCATCGGCTTGAATCATCAGCAACGACGGTGTTAATACTAAGGTTATCACTGTAGCAAATAGGATACCGTAACCTAATGCCGCTGCTGCAGGAATTAAGAACTGCGCTTGCATTGAGGTTTCACTTAATAGCGGAGCAAGACCTGCAAATGTGGTAATCGAGGTCAGTAACACAGCACGTAAACGTCCTGTACAAGCTTGCTCAATAGCATCGCCAATCGGCATCGACTTCTCACGTACTAACTCATTAAAACGCGATACCAGTAGTAGACTGTCATTCACCACCACGCCACTTAACGCCAAAATACCATTTAGCGATAAGATACTGATAGTTAAATCATTCCACCAGTGCCCTAAAATCGCCCCCACAATACCAAATGGAATCGCTATCATAATGATCATTGGCTGCACGTACGATTTAAGCGGTATCGCCAACAGCGCAAAAATTAATATTAGCGCCAATACAAAGGTCGCTTGCATTGAGTCTGTGGACTCTTTTTGCTGCTCAGCTTCACCTGTAAAGTCAATTTTTACCGTTGGGTAGTCAGCATTTAATTGTGGCACCATGCTTTGCTGCAATTGCGTGACCAACTCATTGGACGCAATCACTTCTTTATCAACCACAGCGGTAATGTATACCGCGCGCTGGTTATCAATACGGGTGATTTCTGACTGCTGATAATCAGAGTAAACGTTGGCGACCGAAATTAACGGCACAACAGTACCATCGGCGGTTCTGACATTGGCGGTCGTGACATCAGCAAACGTCTGACGGTTTTCCTCAGGGTAACGAACACGCACTTTCACTTCATCTTTACCACGTTGAAAACGCTGGACAATATCACCACCAAACGCTTGCAATACTTGCTTGGCTAAGTCAGCGGTATCCATCCCTAAAGCGCGCCCTTGAGGTGTTAACTCAAAACGGTACTGCGGCTCACCTAAGTCAAGGTTATCATCGATGCCACTCACGCCGTCTATGGTTTGCAGTTTTTGCTTAAGTTTATTGGCCGCTTCAGTTAATAAGCCATCATCATTGGCTTTAAGCTCAACTTTAAAGTTATCGACCATTTCCTGCATCGACAATACTTTAAGCTTACTTACCCCTTCCATTTGCGCTGACATATCTGACCATGCATTGGCAAAATCACGCGCGGTATAAGCGGCATCACTGTCTAATTCGATGATTACCGAACCTGACTTATCGGCGCTAGCGGTAACCTGAATGCTGCTAATATCAGAGTGTGAATCAGCACCAAAATCACTTGAAAACTCCGTCTCGCCTGCGGCTAAACGCAAGGTTTTATCAAGCTCAATGGCATTGGCTTCCAGTGTCATCAAATTGGTTTGAGTTTGGCCGTAGCTGCTGTCGTTAACCATGCGTATTTCAGCTCGCACTGTATCGCCTGCAATTTCAGGGAAAAAGGCCACGCGAACGCCACCGGTAAATGGCATACCAATCACTAACAAAAACAGTGCGATAAATACCATCACCACCGCATAACGCAACTTAAGGGCTTGGCTAATGACCTTTTTATAAACATGGTTGTTAAACCAATCTAGGCTATTATCAGCGCCTTGTTGAATCGTATTCCAAAAGGTTTTTTTATCACTGCGCTGTGTATTCACATGCGCTAAATGGGCAGGCAAAATCAATTTAGATTCCACCAAAGACAGCAACAAACAGATGGTCACAATCGTGCCAAACTGTGCGTAAATTTCCCCTAGCTTACCTTCAATTGCGGCTATCGACATAAAGGCCACAACCGTTGTGAGTACGCCAAAAATCGTCGGTGCGGCAACTTTATGGGTACCGATAATAGTGCTTCGGATTGAGTCGCCTTGTTGCTTACGTGTGGTATAGATACTTTCACCAATCACTACCGCATCATCAACCACGATCCCAAGGGCCATGATAAAACCAAAGGTGGTCATTTCATTTAAGGTAAACCCAGCAAAGGTGTCCGTCATAAAAAATAACGTGCCGCTGAAGACAAACGGTAAGCTGGCTGCCACCCAAAATGCGACACGGATATTTAAGAATAACGCCAAAATGATAAAGACTAACGCAATACCACTTAATGCATTTTTCGCTAACAGCGATAGCCGTTCAGTGATCAGATCACTCTTGTCATACCAACTTTCAATCTCAACATTTTCAGGTAATAGGTTGCTGCTACGCCATGTTTCGATAACCTGTTTTGCTTGTGCAACGATATCAACCACATCACTGTATTCATCCATGACGACCTGAATACCCATCGCGTTTTGTTGGTTATAACGAGATAAACTAAATGTATCTTCTTCAAACGTATCGGTAACCACGGCAATGTCAGACAGTAGAATATGACTGCCATCAGCATAGGTTAATACTGAGATATTTTTAAAGTCTTCAACTTCATAAGCTTGCTCAGACACCTTTAGGCGCACGGTTTTATCGGCATTACGTAAACTGGTCACGATACTGCTTGATGACTCAGCATTAATGGCATTAGAGACATCGGTCAAAGTCAGGCCATATGCCTGTAGTTTGACCTCATTCACCTCAACTGAAATCATTGGATCAAGTTTGGCGCTAATCGATAAGTCACGAATAGCACTTTGACTTAACAAATCAGATTTAAGCTGCTCTGCTAAATCTTGTAGGGTTTTGCGGTCAGCATCACCGTATAGTTGCACCCATATGGCATGCTCTTGACGACGGGCTTTATCAATAACCGGATTGTCAGCATCGGTTGGTAAGTTATTGATCGCATCAACTTTGGTTTTAACGTCAGTTAGCAACGTATCTAGGTCATAGTTAGTTTCTTTTTCGATTGAAACATTACTGCCTGATGCATTAGACGTTGAAGTAATACGCTTAACACCCGAAACGGTTTCAAGCGCTTCTTCAATCTTCATCGCAATACTTTCTTCAGCACGAATCGGGTCACCACTGTCGTAACTCACCGATACTGTGACTAAGTCTGGTTCAAGGCTTGGAAAAGCTTCTTTGCGAATATCATTGAATGAAAACAGGCCGACAATGATCACGCCCATCATTAATAAGTTTGCCGCTACTGAGTTTTGAGCGAACCAAGAAATAATGCCTGATGGCAATGGCGCTTTGTCATTTACATGCTGACTCATTATAGCTCCTCAGTTGTTGGTACAACTTTCATACCCGCTTTAAAGTTGCTTAGTGGACGCTTAACCACTTGGGCTAATTCAGCCTCTTCTGTTGGGGTGACATAGATTTTATTCTGGCGCTCGAACAAGGTATGTGCTGTTGATTTTTGCAATAATCCTTGGGCATCAACCGTCCAAATTTCTCCTTGCTGTGAACGAGCTGATGAAGGCAGCTCCCATAGATAATCTAGTGTCATTCCTTCAATGGTTGCTTCAACAAAGGTGCCAGGATAAAGCGGCGCACCTTGCTCAAGTGGTTTCTCGACCACTAACACTAATGAACGTTGACGTGTGTCCTTGGCAACATATTGATGAGTACGTTCAACATAGGCAGACCACTGTTGCCCTTGCGTGGTGTCGCTGCCTGTTGCTTTTATTGTTGCATGCCATTGCTGCGCACTATCACTATTGTCAGTGTCAGTGGCGGCATCAGTGCCATTACCCGCATTCATTACAGCTTGCGGTAAGTTAGCCCATTGCTTTTCGGATAACGGGATCTCAATCTCTATGCGGTCAACGCTATACAGCATCGCAACTTCACCACCGACATTAATAAAGCTGCCTAATTGCACATTACGGCTGACAACAACCCCATCAAACGGGGCTTTTATTTCTGTATACTGAAGATCACGCTCAGCTTTTTCTAACGATTTTTGCGCATTCTCTAACGCAGCTTCAGCGCTTGCCAGTTGCGGCTCTCTAAGCACTAACGGTGAACTGGGTTCTCCACTTAACCCTGAGCGTTGCCACTCACTTCTTGCCTGTTCGCCTTCACGTTGCTCTTCTAGAAGTGCAAGTCTTGCTGTTGCGACATCGGCTTTAGCCTGTGACACTGCTTGCTGAAAACTGGTGTCATCTAATCTTGCTAACAGTTCGCCTTTTTTGACAACTCGACCAGACTCAAAGCTGTCAGCTAACCAAGTAATTCGACCACTGATTTCACTGGTATAGCTCAGCTCAAAGCGTGGTTTGGTTTCGCCATATCCGGTGACTTGCGCCTGATAAGATTGAGCAGCCGTCAGCTGTACCGCCACTTGAGATAACAAGGTGGTATTTGACGATGAAGCGGGTTTACCTTCGCCGCGCTCAGGTTGGTGCGCTTGAGTCGATGCTGCAGGCCCCTTCTCTTTCTCACTAGGTCCCGGTCCCATTTGACTGCCGTTATAAGCCGCGACGACAAATATTGAACCAGCAGCAGCTAAAGTGATCGCAATCGTTAAGGCATTCTTTTTTAATTTACGGGTAATGATTTGCTTCATGCTGATACTCCTAAACCTAGTGCTAGACCTAATTCGATTCGGTTTAATAATCTTTGATAAGTGGTGTTAGTTAATTGCGCCTCGATATCGAATGCCTGTTGCTGAACAGTCAATAAATCCAATATGTCGACTAAACCTTGGCGATACTTTTGCTGGTAACTGACGATGCTGCGCTGTGCACTTAAAAACGCATCGTCAAGATGGCTTTGCTGCAAGGTTAAAGCGCTTTCTTGGCCAATCGTATTCTCAACTTCGTTGACTGCAGTCAACAGGGTTTCTTGATAAGCCCAAAAGCTTTGCTCTGTCGTCAGTTGCGCTATTTCAGCTTGTGATTTAAGTTCACCACCTTGAAATAACGGTGCCGACATTTGTCCTAACACACTCCAAAGTGGGTTAGTCAGTAATGCTTCACTTGGGGTTTGAGCAATATCAGTTAAACTTGCCGACAAGCTAAATGAAGGCAACATTGCTTTATAAGCTGCGTCAGTGCGCAAGGATTCAGCTTCAATATTAAAGAAGGCTTGTTGTAAATCGGGGCGGCCTGCCATATTTTGCACAGGCACAGCATCGAGCGGGTTAATGACATGGGGAAACTCACTGACAACATCAAGCGTTGGCATCTCACTTTCTGGCTGCCACTGACCAGTGAGTAACATCAAGCTTCGCTTGCTTTGGGCGACACTCTCTTGGTATTGAACCACTGTAGCGCGAGTTGAAGCTGTACTCGTTTTAGCATTATCCAACTCTTCTAATGAGCCTAGGCCAGCTTGGTAACGTTCAAGCACTAAGGTTTCATTTTGCGCAAGGATGACTAAACGGCGCTGTTCAATATCTAATAATTGTTGGTTAACACTGATCTCAAGCCAACCTCGCATGATATTAGCTGCAAGCAGATTTTTAGCCGCATCTAAACTGGCTTGAGTCGCAGCAATATCTTTTGTGGCTGCTGCAGAGCTATCAGCCAACTTTTGCCAGATATCCAATTCCCAACTGACGGTGACATCAGCGCTATAAGATTCATCGCTGTCTTCGGCGTTTTGGGCATCAAATCCAGCACTCACACTTGGCAAGCGACTAGCAGAGGTCACCCCTTGTTGTGCATAAGCAATCTTAAGGGCAATGATGCTTTGTTGTAAGCTTGGACTATGGTTTAACGCCGCCTCAAGGTAGGTATTCAATGCGGGTACACAGACTAAATCAGTCAATAACACATTGGCGTTAGTTGTATGTTGCACACCCGCATGACTCCCCGTACTTTCATTGACTGTTTTAATCAACTTTTCAATAGTTTGAGTACGATTGTCTGATGCTTGAGTCGCAAAGTTTGCACTGTCATTGGCAGCACAGCCGACTAGGCTTGTTAACACGATTGCAATGATGGAATGTCGAAACGTCATTGATGCTCTCCCACTAATATTGGGATAAGCATAATGAAGTGTGGGTTAAGGCAGGGTTAACGTCGATAAGTTCGAAGTAACACACGACAAGGATTGAATAATGACTTCAAACTATTTAGGATCTTGCTATCAACATTCATTTAAGAAGTAACTCATGACCACCGAGCTTTATTTTATCTACGACTCACACTGCCCTTGGAGCTATGCTACCACTCCGATAGTGAATGCCTTACAAGATGCCTACCCAAAAATGAAGGTACACCTGCTGCACACAGCACATTACATGGGCAAAGACAGTGCAGGCGAAGAGCAAATGGAAGCGGCAGCCAGAGCCAGTGGCCTTAAATTTGGTCGTGAGCACATTCGTTATGTGAATAGTCCCAAAAACTCTGTCAAAACAGCAAACTTAATGGGCTGGCTGCAAAGCAAACAAGCCGACAAGCAATTACCTGTACTTAATGCATTGCAAAGAGCCCATTTTATTGAAGGTAATCCACTGGATACCAAACATGATTTTATGGACATTGTCGCCGAATATAAGCTGTCTCCATCAAACAAAATATTTAGAGATGAGCTAAGTGTCGATGCTGAATGTGTACTAGAAGCGATTGCAGAAATTCAGCAGATGTTAGGCACAGCAAACTTTCCTGCGTTAGTGATGACAGTTGGTGACAACGCGATTTTCATTGACCACTCAAAATACATCAGCACGCCACTTGCCGTTGTTGATGCCGTTAAAAAAGAAATTGCAGCTTTTAAATAACGCCAATATCAATTAAAAAAACACGGTTTATACCGTGTTTTTTTATGCCGATAACACCGGCTTTCTGCACAGGTTTACACAGCCTGAGGCAATTGATTTAGCCAATAATCAATTACCGCAGGCTGGTTCTGTTAGAATGTCGCCCATAATAATATCAAAACGCAGTAGATTGGATTTCATGAAAGAATTTATCATCATTGGCGCTGGCCAATCTGGGCTATCTATGGCTTACAATTTAAGCCAACAAAATAAAGATTATCTGATTCTCGATGCTAATGATTGTATTGGTGCCCCTTGGTTAAAACGTTGGGATTCGTTAACCCTGTTTACCCCCACTGAATATAACCATTTGCCCGGCATGAAATTCCCCTTCCCTAAGGGCTATTACCCCAATAAATATGAAGTCGCTGACTACTTGAAAAGCTATGTAGAACACTACACTATCCCTATCGAGTTTAATCAAAAAATCACTGCCGTCACTAAAGTAAATGGGATTTTTGAAATCACCAGTGCCACTACAAAATATAAAGCTAAACAAGTAATTATTGCCACGGGGCCTTTTCACACGCCCTATACGCCACCATGTCATGTCGATATCGCTGAAGGGGTAACTCAACTGCATAGCGAGAATTATAAAAACCCTTCACAGCTTCAAGACGGTGATTGTTTAGTTGTTGGTGCGGGTGATTCTGGTGTGCAAATTTTATCGGAAATTGCAGATACCGGCCGAACGGCATATTTTTCAGGTACCGATCAAATTAAGGCAATACCGCAAACTTTTTTGGGTAAAACCTTATGGTGGTGGTTTACTAAAATCGGATTTTTATCGGTCAATCGCTACAGTAAAATTGGCCAATGGTTAAGTAAAGGGGTTCAGCCCGTTATTGGTACAGATGTTAAGTCCCTACTCGCTAAAGAGAATGTCATCCACATGGGGCGAACCTTATCAGCAGAAAAAGAGACAATAACGTTTCAAAAAGGCAGCATCAGCACAATTAAAAACATTATCTGGGCTACGGGTTTTAAACCTAATTTCTTTTGGATTGATGGTATCTCATTTGATGAAATGAATTACCCCAGTAATTATCGCGGCGTCAGCAATGATGTTGAGGGCTTATATTTCATCGGCCTACCTTGGCTTTACACCCGAGGGTCTGCCACCCTTGGCGGTGTATACAAGGATGCTGATTACCTAATGAAATACATTTCTAACAACAAGGTAGCGGCGTAAAATCACCTTGGCTGCTGACTTTCCCAATAATAAAGCGAAATAAGATAGTCCTTATTTCGCTTTATTATTGAACCTCTATGATGCCTTATCAGCAATAACCGCTTTACTTGAATTCACTCAACTGACTTAACTTGAGCTCTATTTAACTCAGTCTCTAGTTAACTTGGGAGCGACTAATTGAAAAGCCAACTCGTTTAGCTAAGGCTTTGCACTTGTGAAGCCAACAGCCAAATCGCTAACGCGAAAAATATTAACCCCATAAACTTGTTTTGGTAAGTGCGAAACTTTTCATTTTTAAGTAATGGCTTACCTAAGCTGCCAACGAGTGCCACCAGCAATAAATTGAACAACAGCCCCATCACATTAAGCAATAATCCCAGTGCTAGCATTTGTTCGCCAGAGCTGGCTGTAAGCTGAGTAGACACAAACTGAGGTAAAAACAGCACAAAGAAGATCAGCGCTTTTGGATTAAGTAGATTACTAAAAACCGCACGGCGATAAAGTAACTTGGCTAAGTTATTTTGCTGCTCAATTTCAGGTGCATCCGCTGCACTGCTGCGCATACAGTCCCACCCCATCTTTAATAAGTAAGCGCCGCCCAGAACTCTTAATACTTCTAACGCTATTGGGTTCATCGCCACTAATGCTGATACCCCCATTGCCGCAAGTAAGGTTAAAATTAACCCTGAAGTCGCATTACCAAAGCTTGCATATACGCCAACTTTTCGGCCATAACTCAGACTTGAACTGGCAATCAGCAGCATGTCAGGCCCAGGGATCAACAATAAAGCGACCACAGTGGTTAAATAAACAGGGAGTAAAGCCAAGTCGATCATGATGAATTAGATAAGTGATTAAACAAGGCGCGGATTTTACAGCTATCCAACATGAATAAAAGTCATGTTGTTTTTAAATGTGAGCTACAGTCGGCAAAGTTTGTTTACGCAAGCTACGTGCTCATTACTAAGTGACACTCAATTAAGTGACACTCAATATAGACACACCCTAGTAAACCAAAAAAGGCTTAGTGATTATCACTAAGCCTTTTTTAAGCAAGTTATACCAAGGTGTTTAACGGTAGAACGCTTCCACGGTACCTTTAACAGTCATAAGTAAAGGTTGGCCACGACGGTCTAATGCTTTACCAGCTGGAACTTTAACCCAACCTTCGCTGATACAGTATTCTTCAACATCAAAACGTTCTTTGCCATTAACCTTAATGCCAATATCAAATTGAAAAATCGCCTCAACATGATGTGGGCTGCGTGGATTAACAGATAAGCGATCAGGTAAAGCGGGTTGTGAAGTTGTATCGTTCATGGTCATGCTCTGTAGTAATAAGATCTAGTGCTATTGTAGGCAATACCAACTCTTTGCTCAATGAATATATCTTTTGGTGTATCGCAATTTGCGGTTAATGAGACATTAACAACGCCATATTCAAGTATTATTCTGCTATTCGACAACACAATTATTGCCAAGCCGGCGTTTACAGATAAGTAATGACTAACCCACTAGGAAATCGCAACGACAGTGCAGTATTGTAGGCTAATTGACTAAGCGGCAACCACAGACGGTATTACTTGGCTGAAACAAGACTACAGCAAAGTCTTTGGCATCATCTTGTTCAAGAACTTGTAAGCTCAGATTATGCATACCGTCTCGGCTTAAATTTAAGTTACTGACGTAGGAAAGATAACGATAATGCTCTGGCGGCTGCTGATCTTCAGCCAGTGGGCTTTCTTGCTTAGTATTCACCGAAATATCATAAATCCGATTTTGATTATCTATATGATTTACTTGGCCTTGCATAGAGACAGTGCCCGCAGTGGTGCCATCGATATTAAAATAGCGATAATGCACTTGTACTTGACCATCTTTTGATAATAAATCCACCAAAAGATAATGATTGCTGTCTTGTGTTTCATTATTGCGATTGTATAACTCAGAACTGCAACTCAACATAAAACTTGGGCTAGTTGTGTTCAATTGATACCCGCCAGCGATCCCCGTTGTGAAGAGTAATATTGCCACCAAGCCTAATAACCAACGCCATGAAAAACTCATTGGTGTCCCTCCTGCTCTTGAAGCCAAGCCATAAATCGATAAATGTCAGTCATGGCAATTACGTTAATCACAAATCTCAACCCCTTTTAGCCATTGTTGGCTGACAAACTTTTTGGGTTGTCTCAGGTCACTTATTTTGAGGTTACGAATAACAGATTGACCAATAAGCTCACCACGTAATGTAATATTAAGTACTTGCTCATCGTGTGACAGTGACAAATAAACACTTTGCAATGAAGACTGCTTACACTCAGCTAAACTTTGCTCTAATTGGGCGCCCTGCTCTTTTAGTAAGGCATTATTTGTTTTCGATGATGAGTACAAAATCACATCAACAGTTTTGCCTGAGGCCAATGTCACCGTAGATTCACTAAACGGCTGCGCTGGCGATGTCGCTGTTTGCGAAAACTGTCCCCATAATATGATCGTTGTCATTATGGAGACGATGACAAAGATGCCAATGCATGTCGCCAAGATGATCACATTAGTGGGTAAGCGCTGAGATTGATGTTTGCGACTTCGGTGAGGTTTTAATAGATACCCTTGCCCTTTGACTGTCTCTATTAGCGTTTCATATTGCGGGCCTAAAAATGCTCTAAGCGTGAAAATCGCATGAGTGACTGACGCATCGCTTAATGGTGGCGCTTGTTCGTCCCCTTTTTTCAGCAAAGGTTTAGCCACAACTTGCCCTTGATAATCAATCAATAAGCTCAACACTTGTCGTTCAGCTCGAGGAAGATGCCACACATCTCCTGTCTGTTGGTTAGTTAGCTCACCCTTAGCTTTATTAAACCGGCAATGCCCTAAATGCATTCATCTTTTCCCAACCACACTTCTATAAATACAGTGTAAAAAGAAAGTATAAATTTTTCTGTGATCCTGATTAATTTAGTGGCTTTTTTGTAACAAGCTAAAGGGCTTTTATTTACCTTTGCACAACAAAGTGAGAGGCAAGTCACTTAAATTCATAATGTAAATAAAACCAATTAACCGTTAATAGTGCCGTTAATCTTGATTAATCTCATTAATAGCGTGATCCCCCTCACGAAAATTAGCACGTTGCCTCAAAAAATCATCAGTGAGTAACGGAGTTAACGCTCCCAAAAGCCGTTTTTCTTACCTCCACATTAATTGGCTAATCATCACAAAATTTATCTGCACATTGCTTACATTAACTCTATCGAGCAACGCCTACCAAGATGATAAAAGCCAGTAAGCCACTGACTCGAAGAGATGAACAATTAACAACAAAACAAGCATGACAAGCTTGAACTTAATCAATAAGAAAACAGCAAATAGGGTGATTATTATGAGCATAACTAGACGTCAAGCCTTAACCCAAATTATTGGAATCAGTAGTGTCGCAGCAGGTGCTACTTTAGTGGGTACTTCAGCATTTGCAGCCACTGATGCCGATGGAAATTTCCGTTTAGAACTCGGTGATAAATTAAAGTATGTACCATTAGATGCGATGGCCACAGCAAAACTCGCCTACGAAACAGGTGGGGGCTGTATGCATCAAGTTTTTCACGCCATTATTACTAAACTTGCAGAGTCATCAAGTGCAGATGCGGCTAACTTTGCCTCAATCCCTACAGCATTAGCTGGTTACGGCTGGGCAGGTATTGTCGGTCAAGGCACCATTTGCGGCAACTTAAATGCCGCAGGGATGCTGATTAATATCCTTGATGATATTAACGATCAAAATTCAGCGGTCATCAGCGCATCATTTAGATATTACGAAAGAGAAGATCTTCCACTTTCTTCTGATGAGTTTGTTGCTGGTATTGGATCAACTGCGGAAAAAAGCCTATTAGTCGGCCTTACTTCTATCGCCAACAGTCCATTATGTCACTCATCAATCAGTAACTGGTCAGCAATCAATGGCGGCAAACCTTTTGTTGAAAAAGGCGAACGTTGTAAACGTCTATCAGCGAGCATGGCCTACTACATCGTCGATTTGCTCAATCGTGCATACGCTGGAGAAGATATTGGCGTATTACCAGAATCTATGGCATCAGAAGCAACAGCCAGTTGTCAATCTTGCCACGGCACAAGTGACACTATGGGCTCAGCAGCGAGTGTTAAAGGCGATTTAGAGTGTGAAACTTGTCATACCGGACATTTCAATTAAGGAGCCCATCATGAAACGCAAACTTTTGAGCGCCTTATTAACGAGCTCACTGCTACTCATAGGTTGTAGTGATGATGACAATACAACTGAACCTGTCGATCCGCCGGTAGTTGAACCACCGGTAACTGATCCTGTTGATCCACCCGTCAGTGAATCTGTAGCCATTGATGAAGCAGAAGCGGTAACGTTAACATTAGAAACATTCGACACCGACTCTGGCACACTCACTTTTACTTTGACAAATGATGCAGACAAAGCAATAACCGATGCCTCTAATTATCAGATTATGTATTTTGGTTATCCTATTTCTGGGTCTAACAATGCTAAAGCATGGAAGCGTTGGCATGTGAGTCAAAGTTATAGCTGCGATACGAGTACTGAAGATGCATGTAATGGGGTATTAACCGAAACAGATATTGCTGGGCAATATACCTTTAATGCCACTGACTTAGACCTTGATAGTAAAGCTGCAGCCGGCGCTGTCGAGCAATATAAAGTGGCCATTTTGATTCATGGGGCTAAGGCGAGTAATGAGTTCGAGCTAATTACAGCCGAAGAATAATCGTCGCCCAGCCTGATACCAATCCCCATACAAAGGCATTAGGCATTTATAGCCGTAGCGTGTTGCTACGGCTTTTTTTGTGTCGATTTTTGCGATGATTTTTTGCAATAAGAGTGATCAAGGTAACAAATTGAATCGATGTTTATACCTTCACTGTCACTGTGTTTGTAACTGTGAATTGGGTCAGATTCCACGTAAAAAAATGGTGATAAGCTCCAAACATCTTTTTTTATGGAATTGATATGCATACCCTTTTACGTCATCCGTTGATATACCTTGTTACTTTACTGACGCTCTTCAGTCAGCTGGTATTTGCTAATCCAACAACAATGACACCTAAGGGCAATACCCCATCAACTCAAACATCAATTTCAACGTCAGTAATAACGTCTAGCCATCATCAAGAGGCAAGCGACACATCATGCCAAGCTTGTTCAAACTGTCAGCATGAACATGAAAAAAACCAACAAACAGTTAGTTGCCAAAGCAATAATACTTGTCAATTCAATTGTGAAAACTGCTCATATATCAGCCTAGCAGATACCTTATCCATTCAAACGCCTTGGCATTTCAATCAAAATCTGGGACATGTCATCGCCACTACCCTGCCTTACTTTCAATCAATCGATGCGTCGCAAGCATTTAAGCCGCCTATCAGTTAACGCTATATAACCGTTTTAGTAACAACGACTAATAACACTTTTATATCTACAAAAACGACAATTTACGGACGAAACGACGCTGATTATCGTCCGACTATTTCATGGAATTAAGCAATGAAAAATATTATCTATATCGTACTGAGCCTCTTTTTAATTAGCTCTACTGTGCAAGTAGCCACAGCCGCACATCACGTTAGCGAGCAGCATCAATCACATGTTTGCCCTATGCATCCCGAAGTCACAGGTAACGCTGGAGATACTTGTCCTAAATGCGGAATGAACTTAGAACAAGCCCATAAAACCGACGGTGATCACTGCCCTAATAAAGGCCACTGCAAAGGTTGTGATGGCAAAGCCAAATGCGAAAACTGTAAACAATGTGAAAACTGCAAAGGCTGTGATGGCAAAGCCAAATGTGAAAACTGTAAAAAGTGTGAAAACTGCAAAGGTTGTGACGGTAAAGCCAAATGCGAAAACTGTAAAAAGTGTGAAAACTGCAAAGGTTGTGACGGTAAAGCCAAATGCGAAAACTGTAAGCAATGCGAAAACTGCAAAGGCTGTGACGGTAAAGCCAAATGCGAAAACTGCAAGAAATGCGAAAACTGCAAAGGTTGTGACGGTAAAGCCAAATGCGAAAACTGTAAAAAGTGTGAAAACTGCAAAGGCTGTGATGGTAAAACCAACTGTGATAACTGTAAAAAGTGTGCTGATAAAGCTAACTGCAAATGCTGTTCAGCAAAACATGCACACAAAGATCATAAGACCAAGCAACATACTCATGCTTGCCCAATGAATGCCAGTATTACAGGTGTTGAAGGTGATAGCTGCCCTAAATGCGGCATGAAACTAATGCCAATAAGCGCCGAAAAAACTGAACACGCTCACCATTAGTCATATCTGATACCGCTAATTAACGATTAATTAGCGGTTTACATTTTGACTATAGATACTTTTTAAAAGCCTTACATATACATCTGACTATCGTAAGGCTTTGATGACTTTCTTCGCCCAACGCCTTCTGCTTTATTCTGTTCAACTGACTCTGCTCAACTGACTATGTTCAACGGGCTATTTTCAACGAACTATATTCAACAGCCCCTGCTCAACGGACTTTGTTTAAATCATCTTACACTTAATCAAATTATTATTTTTGCCAATAAAATGATTGTCACGAAACGTACAAAACGGCTTTTTATTCAACAAAAAGTAACCGTTAAAAAATCGTATCACGGCCACCAACTGAACAAAGTCTAACCAATTGGCGCACAAAAACACCGCGCATTGTTAGATTATTATATTTAATTGTGAAACTTCCTCATGTTTTTAGTATAAATGCCGTTATAGTCAGCACCCTTGATTAGGTTAGCCAAAGGCAGCCTAGATGTATCAACACACCCAGTTAATCGGTGTGTAGGAGTTATGTTAATGAGCTTTTTATCTACATTATCCATTCGGAATAAGTTAATAACTGCGATGTTATTTGCTGTCATTGTATCCACCAGCGTCGTTGCTTATGTGGGCCAAAATAGCGCTAAAACCTTATTATCAGAGCGATTAGAACAGTCGGATATGCCTAACCTAGTCCAGCGTATTCGTAATGCTATCGATGGCGAAATTAACCAGATGAAAGTCGTCACTCGGACTATCGCAAATAACAGCATGATCCAACTTTGGATAGACCAAGGTGAAAGTGTTGAAGGTGAGCAGTACTTAATCGATTACTTAGCGAAAACAGCCAGCGATAACGGCTTTAGTAATGCCTCATTTGTCGATAAAAACAGTCACAAATATTGGAATCAAAATGGCTTTTTACGCGTACTAGATCCCGGCCATGATAAGTGGTTTTTTCGCTTCACTGAAAGCGGCAAAAACGAGTCGACGAGTATTTACCATGACAGTGTTGGCCAAACTGATATTTTCATCAATTACCAGCAAGAAAATGGCCAAGGCCTAAGCGGTGTGTCTAAATCTTTTGATGAAATGGTTGATTACCTCAACAGTTTTCAAATCGAACAAACGGGTTTTGTTTACCTCGTTGATGGTGACGGTGTCATTAAAGTTCACCGCAGTATCGATTATAAATCGGGTAAAACATTAGCTGATATTTATCCGAGCATTAACAGTCGTCAATTGTTAAACCAAAACAACTATGCTTTTGCAATGGCTGATGAGCAACTCATTGCTTCAAGTTATATCTCAAGTTTAGGCTGGTATGTCATCGCTGAAGTCCCTCAAGAGGAGCTATACGCTGGCTTAGATACTTCACGTAATAATATCTTAATTACGTTCTTTATCATTGCCGTCCTCTTTATTGCGATCAGTATTTACCTTGGCAACAGCTTAGTGCGTCCACTAAATCAATTAGCTGATACCTTTAAAGAGCTCGGCGAGGGTGAAGGTGATTTAACTCAGCGTATTAACGAAAATGGCAATGAAGAAATGCGCCGTTTAGCTCAAGGGTTTAATGCCTTTATTAGTAAATTGCACTCTGTAGTTCAAGAGCTAGCTGCAACCTCAAACAAGGTGAATGACGCTTCTCAACATGTCTATAGCGATGCCCAACATTCTAAAAAATCTGCGGATATCCAAAGTGATGGAGCGCATCAAGTTTCTGTAGCCATTAACGAAATGGGCAGCACAATTGCAGAAATAGCAAACAGTGCCTCCATTGCAGCTCAAGCCACTAATGATGCGACCATAAAAGCGCAACGGGCGCAAACCGTGGTTGAAGAGTCAAACACGACCATCACAGATATGGCGTCTAATATGGAAAACGTCTCAGAAAATATTGTCACTTTAGCAGAAAAAAGTGACTCAATATCGAGCGTGTTAGATGTGATTCGTGGGATTTCAGAACAAACCAACTTGCTAGCATTAAACGCCGCTATTGAAGCTGCTCGCGCTGGTGAACAAGGCCGTGGTTTTGCCGTTGTTGCAGATGAAGTGAGGAACTTAGCCCAGCGCACCAGTGAATCAACTGATGAAATTCACGCTATGATTTCTGAGCTACAAAACGGCGCCAAAGCTGCCGTAGCATCAGTCCACGAAGGCCGTGAGCATGCAAAATTAGGCGTTAAAGCGTCAATGCGAACGCATCAGGCGCTGGAAGAGATTGCAGGTAATGTTCAGCATATCTCAGATCTCAATACCCAAATAGCCACTGCGACTGAAGAGCAATCTGTGGTGATTAACGAAATTAATCAGCATGTGGTCAACATTGGTGACAGCAGCCAAAGCAGCGCCCAAGCTTCAGCCAGCATTGAAAGCTCAAGCAATGAGCTAAAATCAATGGCAAATGATTTAGACGGACTTGTGGGACGATTTAAATTAACCTAACTTCGCCACCATTTAACAGTAAGCAAAATAAAAAAGCCAAACACATTGTTTGGCTTTTTTGTTGCACAACGCTTGATTTATCTACCTATCAATTGCTTATTATGCTGAGTATCACTCACCACACAAAAAGGATTCAGATTAACCTAACGAGTGCTATCAAACCTGTTAATGTAAAGGGCCTAGTTATTTGACCAAGCATTTAAATTGACAGAACCTCCGCCACCAATCAGCTCAATCGCAAAAATTTGATAACCCCAATTGCCAATATACGGGTATTTTTCATGCTTATATTCTTGCGGGTTTATCCACATTTGAAAATGCTGACCGACATTAATCTCACCGTTATCACGCTGATTGTAATAGTCACGAATTGCCCAGTATTGTTTAAATGTTGTTAGCCCAGGCCCATAGGCGTGAGGCTTATCGGTGCGTGTTGAAACATAGTAGTCGTACTTAGCACCATCTACATTTTTAGTTCCTAACCAACGTGCACCATTGTCTTTGCCATCATCATTCTGATGCTCGGGATACCAACCATTGTGCTTATCAATAATGTAGTATTCGGCCATACCGTCGTAATTGGTGTTATTGCTTTTAGTCCAACCATACAATGCAAAAACTGACTTTTGGCTGCTGTTATCAGGATAGTAATTTTCAATACTAAAGTTGACTTTTCGCCATTGATGCCCTGTTTGCCAACCTCGACCTGACACCACGTTTTGCGAGTTTCCAGACATTTTTATATAACTTGCGGTATAGCTAGTGGTGTAAAGATAAGTATTTGGATCGTTGTTCAATTCATAGTGGCTGGTGAAGTACCCTTGCTCAGTATTTGGAAATCTGGCTTCGGAAGTTTGAAACGTTTCAGCGGCCTGTATACTCCCAGAGGTGACACAAAAGGCTGCGGCAACCCACAATGCCCTTATATATGTATATGTATTTCTATTTGTATATGAGTTCATAGTTTCCCCATTTATATATCTAAATATATTAAAAGGTGGTGTTATCTCAAGTACCGCATGAGGTTATTTATCCTCATAAATCAATGCTTAATAACGACACCGTGTTCTACAAACAGAAAACAGGGTTTACCTATGACGCCAACCTAGATTGTAATAATCTCGTCTGTTAAAAAGCAAAATTACATTACCTTGCCCACCTAAAAATTGATGATTATCGCCAATGAATTTATTTACTTAATTAAGACAACAAAATAGACCTGCTTCATTACTCGATGACCTATTAGTACATATGACTATAAGGCATGTCAATATAAGCAATGGTGAATATACATCAAAAGTATGAATACAACCGGCTAGGTGTAGGCGGCTAAAGCTGTGTTAATAACGAGGCGACAAATACTCGTCAAAATTAACTTAAGAAGTTGAAATAAATAACGTTATAGAGGGTAAACAAAGCAATATAGGAAGGGAGATGACCAGCCAAAATAAAGCGCTTAGAAATCAACAAAAAATGATGTAAAACATGGCGAGTCAATAAGCAAGTAAAGTTGGCGAATATAAATAGGCTTTATACTCACCATGATTAATCTGTCATCGGCTATTTATTTACTGCTTTGCTGCTTAAAGTAATCCCAAGCGTTAACAATACGGCCATCAGCGAACTTACATTCGCTAGTGTTGATATCGTATTCTCCTTGGGATGATATGCAATAGGCCGCAGCAGGATTTTCTAGCCCTACAGATTGATCTGCATGATATTTTCTATAAAAATCCCAAGCATCCACTTGGGTATTGTCTTCAAGCATACATTGCCCAGAAGAAATATCATACTTACCCCGCTCTGCACAAAATACAGCGGCAGGATTGGCAAGTTTTTGCTGGCTTGATTCAACCTGACTTTGTTTATTGTCACTGCAAGCAGACATTATGCAGAACAAGCCAACCAGCCCTATGATTTGATAACGTTTCATTGTTGTTCCATCCTTGAAAATTAATGTGTTCACATAAGTTGATTAAGCAGCGTTTAGCAAAGGTTTTCAACGCTCATGATAACTGCTGAGTGACTAATAAACGCTGACAGAGTTTAATAAAATCAGATGATGTGACAATCCCTAACACTCTGTTATCTCTGTCTAAAACAGGTAAACAACCTAGTTTATTGTCGATAAAATATTGCACGACAACAGGAAGCGGCTCATCTAATCCTAATTTATCGACTTGGGTATCCATAATATCGGCGATAGGGGTATAGCGCTCTTTTCTATCTAACGCTCCTTGGCCGTACTTATTGAGCACACTTAGCACAGTTGCAATCATTTTTTTATGGGTCAACATGCCAACAAATTTGCCATCGGATTCAGAAATAACAGGAAGATGACGCACATTACGGCTTTGCATTAATTGGTGAGCGTCTTTCAGGCTGGCCTCATTACTAATACAAATAGGATTAGGGGTCATGATATCGCTTACTTTCATCGTATTATTCCTTATACAGATTATGTATAAATTCTAATCAAACCCGTCATGAATAGCGAGTAATTAACAAGCAAATCAGCCAAATATCAATGATGACTATAGCTGCTTTTTCGCTATTTCACCTTCTACCAACAAATATGCTCGCCAGTAGTTAAATACACCACCCAATAAGAATAACAAGCTGCCAATCATGTACTGCCAAGCAAGAAAGTTAAGAATAAGTAAGTGATCATTTGGTGACTCAAAAGCCCATAAATATGGCACGGAAGCCAAGCCATAAAGAACTGAACCAACGATGAAGCAAATCGAAGTAAGGTTCATCAACTGAAGTAACTGCACTGAGTCTGCTTTGACGATCAAAAATACGTTAGCCGCTGCGCCAACAACAAATAACGTGCTGCCAATAATAAACAACCAGGTGCTGATTAACGGCCAATCCACTTGAGGAAAACTCGCTAACCGACCAAATACAAAACATAAGGTGCCAAACAGGTATGTCGCCCCTGCAAAATACTCAACAACCTCGTCTACTTGGTGGGATGTATGACTTTTCCAATAACGCCGGATCTCAGCCATATCGTGAATATTAACCACTAAATAAGTTAACGATGCAGCTAGAAAAATCCACCCACCAATATAAGCGTATTCAGCTCGGCTAGGAAAAAAGAAGAAACTGCCAATAACAAATAAAATGCCACCTAATTTATAGGCAATAGCATTGATCGTTTCCCAGCGAAACTGAGATCTTAAGGCTTTTTTATCCGCGGTTAAATTTAAGATACGGCGACGATTTGAAAAAGCATGTGGCATAGGTTTGATATCTCAGTAGGTTTTGTCTTTGCTCAATTCAGCACTAACGCCAGTGATTAATGCTATCGTCATCGATAATAAGGATTAGTGCGAATCTTATATGAAGGAGCGAACCCTACAAATAACCGTATTTGATTAGCACTCAACCAAGACAACGTTGGCTTAATCACAAACAGAGATGTAGTTTGAAAAGAAATAGAAAAACCAGAATGGGGTGAAATACACCCCACTGATGACGAATGACTGTTCTCGTTGATGGCAAATCTTATAAATGACAGCTCTTGTAAATAATAGGCCTTGTAAATGACAGTTCGTGCAAATGACGGCCCTTATAGATGGCAGCTCTTGTTAATGACACCTCTTGTCAATTACGGCTCTTGTCAATGACAACTCTTGTTAATAACGGCTCTTGTCAATGACAGCTCTTGTAAATAACGGCTCTTGTTAATGAAGGCTATCTGAAGGAGTCTGGTAATCAAACTTGGGCATTGACCACTCATATCGAATCGCCAGCATTCTGAAACTAAAGCCAAACATCACAGCAATTGATAAGCTTATCCATTCAACAACACCGCTGAATTTCATCACCACATACAAGGCAGCAGTTGCGAGAGCAACAAGTGCATAGAGCTCTTTTTTAAAGATAAGCGGCACCTGATTACATAAAATATCTCGAATGACGCCACCAAAAACCCCCGTCACAACCCCCATAACGATCGCAATTTCAGGACCATAACCAAGCATCAAGGTTTTTTGTGCACCCACAATAGAAAATACCGCTAGCCCGACAGCATCAATTGCCAAGAATAGGCGCGAAAGGTAACGCATTAACGGTGCTATCATCACCGTCAGTAAAGATGCGGTAGCGATGGCTAACAAGTAGTGCACGTTTTCAATCCATATAATGGGATAATTTCCCAGTAACATGTCTCGTAATGTGCCACCACCAATGGCAGTAACACAGCCAATGATAACGACACCAAACAAATCCATTTGTTTTTTACCTGCGGCCAACGCGCCTGTCATCGCTTCAGCTAGGATACCAACTAGCCATAAGGCACTGATCACTTTAACTTCTAACATAACACGCACTAACAAATAAAAAAGGAAGCAAATATTGCGCTCATCCCCGCTAAAAATACAGATATAATTTCTAATTTTATCATTATATTTTCTAATGCTTTTACAGTGAAAATTTATACAAGCACCTACAGCTATATGGTTGAAAGATTTAAAACCAAAATTTAGTAATTAATAAAATAGCTAACACAGTATTTATGCAACCAAAACAAATAAGGACTCTATATGCACCAAAAGTTACATTAACCTTATCCTATTCGCTATTATTATGTTGCTGTGTATTCCAACTGCCGCCATTCAACACACTGAATTACTATTAGAGTCGACAGTAATATCAGTCAGTGTTTGGCAACACAAAACGATTAGGCTTTTATCATTTAGCCGCTAAATGACGATGACCTTAGTTATATCTAAAAATTATCTTATTGAGCCTTAACAACCGCCCTGATTTAAGACACAATGTAGATAACATCCATCTAGACGGCTAAACATGAGAAAATCATTAAAACAGCGATCGTCAGATCATCACCGTGGAATATACTTTATTGGTACTACCCCACCGAAAATCGATACTGATTTTGAGTCGGTCAGCATTATTGCTGATAAGTTACTCGCTCGCCTTGATGAGATAAGTTTTGACGGTTTGATCATTTATGACATTCAAGATGAAACCAGTCGTACTGACACCCCTAGACCTTTTCCATTCAAAGCCACCCATGACTCTGGCACCTATGCACAATTAATCAACCAAAAGTCAGGTAAGCCTGTTATAGCCTATAAGAGTGTTGCAGGGCTGGATGAGCGAGGGTTTAATGAATGGTTATCTCGCGCTTGGTATCAAAACAATGTCAGAGATCTCGTCTTGGTGGGCTCCCCCTCTACTCAGGTAAAAAGTTCATTACCACTTAATGATGCTTATAAGGTCTTAGCTTCGCACTCTCAGGACTTCTATCTTGGTGGTGTTGCCATTGCAGAGCGCCACTTAAGCAAAAAGAATGAACACATTCGTTTATTAGGTAAGTCGACTCAAGGCTGCGAGTACTACATTACTCAAGCGGTATATAACGCCCAAGCGACAATTGATATGCTAACCAGCTATGCTCAAGAATGTGAGTTAAACAACATTAAACCCAATCGAGTTATCTTAACTTTCTCACCTTGTGGCAGCGCCAAAACCCTAGAATTTATCAACTGGTTAGGGGTCTCAGTACCAGAAGAAACCAGTGAGCGTATTCTATCTGCAGCCGATCCTTTATATGAGTCGATTAAAATAAACCACAGTAATCTACTGCAAATTTTAGATGCGGTGATTCAGCTAAATATCCCGTTAGGGTTAAACATTGAAAGTTTAACCAATCGCAAGACTGAAATTGATGCATCTATTTTGATGTATAAATTACTGAAAGGCACCATGGATCAAGCGTTAGCACAAAATCAAATTGATCAATTTGTGCTGAATAAGTGATCACACAGAAACTATCATTCTCTATGGTGCTGATGCGCCATAGAGACTCCTTTAAGTTTCATCTAGCTAACACCTTTATTAACAGGCTTCTTGCTAACAAAGCATCAAACTCCCCTATATATCGCTTTTTTACCTCACAACGCTAGCGACACTGACTTCACCCAAACCTATTTTACTAATGTAAACAAATATTTACCTACGACTAATGTCTGAGGTTAAAACGCCGATTATTACTCGCTATGGCTATAGGGTTCAGATAAGGTGCTTCTAATTTAAAGCAGTAGCACTTTTAGTGAGTTAGCAATAGGAATGATATGAGCAGTAATTCAAAATCCATACATGAACAGAAAAGTGAATCTCCCCCCAGTCAATCGCAAACGAATCCATCCAACAAACAATATCAACAGCAACATAAACCCAGTTCTGCCTTTAACTCTCGAGATGAGTATTTAGAGCATGAATTAACGATTATGGATCCAAAGCGCTGGCGCCCTAATCTACCAGGCAAAGACTATCGCTTTGAACTGGAAGACACCATTCCAGCAATGGCTGCAACCATAGGTAAAGTGGTCATGGTCGGCGCCATTGCCACCACATTTGCAACCTCACTTGGCCTTGAAGAAAGCTTTATTCTGGAAAATGTCCGTTACGAACTCATTATTGCCGCTTTCTTCATTGTCATTTTCTCAGGTTTTTTATTGCCTACAGCAAACTTAGCTGGCACCCACGGACCGCTTATTCCCATTATTCCAATTGTGGTTGCAGCAGGCGGCCACCCAATGGCATTTGGACTACTCATTGGCGCCTTAGGCTTAATTCTTGCCATCAGTAAAGGCGGGAGTATGCTCGCCAACCTCACCAGTAAAGGGGTTTGTGGCGGACTCTTGCTGTATCTGGGGTTTGTTGGTACTGCATCACAAGTAAAAAAGCTGTATGCATGGGCCAACAGTATCGGTATGGAACACATCGCATTTATCGTGATTTTCTGCACCATTATTTTATATGCCTTACTAGAGCACTGGCGAAAACGTTGGCTAGCCGTGCCATTAAGTTGCTTACTCGGTGGTACGTTAGCCTTTGCCCTCGGCGCGCCATTTGAGTTTCAAACTGCGCCAGGTCTACCGAACATGAGCCCAATGTACTGGTGGGGAGAAAGCTCAGGTTGGATGCTTGGCTTACCGACTCTTGAAAGTTTTATCGTGGTTTTGCCCTTCGCTGTGCTCGCTGTCGCGATGTGGTCGCCAGACTTTTTAGGTCATCAAGTATTTCAAAAGATTAACTACCCGCAGCGCACTGAAAAAGTGCATATGAATATAGATGACACGATGACCAGCGCTTCAATTCGTCAAACCTTTGGTTCAATGCTTGGGGGGGCCAACTTCACTTCATCTTGGGGCACATACATAGTCCCTGCGGCAATTGCTAAACGCCCCATTCCTGCAGGTGCGCTACTGACAGCCTTGTTCTGTGTTATTGCCGCACTTTGGGGTTATCCAATGGATTTAGCCATTTGGGAGCCCGTATTGTGTGTTGCCTTAGTCGTTGGGGTATTTATCCCACTTCTTGAGGCTGGTATGGAAATGACCCGAGAAGGAAAAACCACTCAATCAGCTGCGATTGTGGTGTTTTCGTCTGTATTAGTTAACCCTGCTTTTGGTTGGTCACTGACAATGTTATTGGATAATTTAGGTTTAATAGGCTGTAAAGATCGCAGTGCTAAACTCACCAAAATGAACCGCTGGATAGCCCCTAGCGTTATGTTTATCATTCTTACAGGGGTGATGGCATTAGTTGGCTTACTACCAGGTATTCCAGCCATCATTTCAGGATTAAACTAACGGTTCATTCGCCAAAAATTTAAGCTAGCTGAGCGCTAATGACATAACTGAGCAATAAATAGACAGAGGCTTGAACCTACAAGCCTCTGTGAATAAAGCCGCCAAACTGCTTTTGCAGATCCAAATATTAACAATAACCGCCAATCCCCCAGCTTATCGAGCTTACTCACCAACTTGAAAAATATTCGACATTATAAAAAAACAGTCTATTTACACTTACTTAGTATTTAAATTAAAACAAACTGTGTTATAAACGAATAACAGGGTTAAATAAAAAACAATTCGATGTTAATTTAAAAAATCTTTGTGTTAAATCAATGTTAATCACAAACTTTTATGGTTTGCTTGAATAGTGTCGGCATATATCGCCTTAAAACGAGCAAAGAATAACCATATAAAGTAAACCAAAGGTACCTAAAGCGTATTGCGCTGATACCGTTCAATTTATGAATGTGCAATCAATAGAATTATAAAAAAGGGGTTCATATGAGGATCATCCAACTCTTAGCGCTATTAACGTTCACACTCACTTTTTCACTATCAGCAGTTTCGAGTAACGCTAAAAATGAAGAGCAGCTCGTTCTTTCATCTTGTTTATCAGTTAATAAAACCGCATCTGAGATGTCGACTCAAGCATGTTCCTACTATATTCAAGGCTTTCTTGCTGGCTCATTCAACACCAGTCAACAGTATGAACTAAAGAACACATCGGGAGGATTCACCGATAGAGCCTATCGCACCCGAGTCGGTAAACAGACATCAAAAATACTTCCAACTGAGGTTTGCATACCTGCAAATGAAACCAAAGAGCAGTTAGTTGGGCGTATCGTCGATAGAACAATTGAGCAATTGTCACCGACTACAGATTCATTACAAGGGCTGCACAGTCAGATTTATCAAGCAATCGCCAACGAATCGTCGTGCGAGCAGCAAGATTAACGGCAACAGAAATTAAAAAATAACTTTTACCGGCAGGCTAAGTTTTAGCTAGCAATAACTCACACTAAGTATTGATTAATATGACACAAGAAATTAAACGCAGCGTCGTGCCAAGCCATCGGCTTAGCTTGATATTAACACTGGCGCTATTTTGGTGGATTAACTCCAATTACAGCAACCCTTTATTATTATCTTTAGGGGCTGGTTCAATCATGCTGGTGCTCTATATTGCGCAAAAAATGGATGTAATCGATCAAGAAACTCATCCTATTCGTCTTAATGCCCACATGCCCAGTTACGCACTATGGCTAGTTAAACAGGTCATTTTGTCGAATATCAGTGTGGTTAAACATATTTGGATGGGTAATAAAAGTATTACCCCCGTACTGACCACCATAGACACGCAGCAATGCTCAGATATTAATAAAGTGATCTACGCTAACTCCATCACCTTAACCCCAGGAACCGTAGCGATAGACTTAATTGATGACCAACTCACCGTTCATGCTTTAGATAATGCTGATATCGACACACTTAAAACCGGAGAGATGGATCGCCGGGTAAGGGAGCTTGAAAACTAATGTTAGCCGCTGCCACAATCGCCATTCTAGTTGTTATGTTACTTGCGATCATTCGCTGTATCGTTGGTCCCACCCTTTACGATCGAATATTAGCGTTCAACTTTTTTGGCACTAAAGCCATTTTGTTGATTTCCGTTTTAGGGTTTTTAATGGGTCGCCCAGAGTTTCTCGACATCGCCCTCGTCTACGCCCTCATTAACTTTATCAGTGTTATCGGCGTATTACGTTACTCAGATTCTGCCGAATTTAAAGTCGCTCCTTATAAATCTCATCCAACCAAGGAGACTAAAGAATGAGCTTGTTACTCGAAATCAGCAGCGGTATATGCCTGCTAATAGGGAGTTTTTTATGCTTTTCGGGTGGGATAGGAATTATACGTTTCCCAGACTTTTACACCCGCATGCATGCTGCAAGTGTTACCGACACATTAGGCGCAGGCTTAATTCTCATTGGCCTTATGCTGCAAAGCCCCAATGGTATGGTCTTAATTAAACTGATATTGATTTTAATTTGTACGCTGTTCATTAACCCATCTGCCAGTCATGCATTAGCAAAAGCGGCACTACATAATGGCTTAATACCAAAAGAAGCTAAGCGTGCAAATCTAGGAGGGAACAAGTCATCGAAGCTTTAGTTGATATCATACTATTAGTATTTTTAGTGGTGATTGCCATTGCAATCGTGCGCATGACTGACCTATTAGCCGTTGTCATGTTAAGCGGTATTTATGGCTTATTATCTGCCTGTTTCTTTGTTGTACTCGATGCAGTAGATGTGGCCTTTACCGAAGCATCTGTTGGTGCGGGAATATCGGGGTTACTCATGTTAGCGGCCATTACAATGACAGGCCGAAAAGAAGCGCCAAGGCGTCATAAGCCTCTTTTATCATTATTTGTCGTACTGGTTACAGGTGGCATGTTGATATATGGCACGATGGATATGCCTTACTTTGGCGCCGTTGATGCTCCAGTTCACCAGCATGTGGCCCCTCGCTATATCCATGACTCTATGGAAGAAGTCGGCGTTCCTAATATTGTGACCTCAGTGTTAGGCAGTTACCGTGCCTTTGATACGTTAGGCGAAGTTGCGGTTATTTTTACCGCTGGTATTGGTGTGCTGTCATTACTCAGATTACCACGTCGTCGTAAAAATCCTCAATCAGATGAAGCGACTGAAGAGCAAATGCACGAACGTCATATGGTCGTGCGTATTGTCAGTAAAGCCCTCATTCCTTTCATCTTATTGTTTGCACTCTATGTGCAGTTCCATGGTGATTTCGGCCCTGGTGGTGGTTTCCAAGCAGGGGTAATTTTTGCTGCTGCGATTATTCTATACACCATGTTATTTGGCTTAGAAACCGCTCAAAAGGTATTTAATCCAGCCCTCATTCAACTTCTTGCCGCTGTTGGACTATTGCTTTACGCCTCCGTTGGGGTTGTTTCAATGATTAATGGCGCAAACTTCTTAGATTATAACGTGTTAGCCGAAAATCCACTCGATGGTCAACATATCGGGATTCTATTGATTGAACTAGGAGTCGGTATCACGGTTGCATCGGTCATGCTGAGTATCTTTTTTAATTTTGATGCCCGCAGACAAGCCCAGCAAAACAATAACAAGCAAAAAGGGGAGCAAGATGTTTCTCGGACTCTATAACTACTGGATTGTAGTCCTGTTGATGATGATTGGTTTTTATATCGTCATCGCCCACGGTAACTTAGTGAAGAAGTTAGTCGGACTCACTATTTTCCAAACCTCGGTGTTTATCTTTTATATCAGTGTCGGCGTTGTCGAACGAGGCAGTGCCCCCATCCTAGCTGAAGGGATCAGTGATTACTCTAATCCTTTGCCCCATGTTCTGATCCTAACCGCGATTGTGGTTGGTATTGCAACCACAGCACTTGGGCTTGCGCTGGTCATCAGAATCAAAGAGTCGTATGGCTGTATTGAAGAAGATGAGATCCAAAAACAAGATCAGCTAAACGAGGAAAAATCATAGTGCTAGCTCACCTGCCTATTTTACAAGTCGTGCTGCCGCTAATGGCGGCCCCACTATGTTGGTTTTTAAACCGTTCAAAACTGGTGTGGATATTTGCCTTATTGGTCTGTGCTGCAACTTGTGTCAACAGCATACTATTGCTGATAGAAGTGATGAAATCAGGGACCATCATCTATGAACTCGGAGGTTGGGAAGCCCCTTGGGGGATTGAATACCGCATAGATAAGCTGAATGCCTTATTGTTGCTCATTATCTCAACCATTGGCACTGTCGTCCTGTTTGCCGCTAATACCAGCATACAAAAAGAATTGAGCGAAGATCGCCACACCCTGTTTTATAGCCTCTACCTATTATCACTAACAGGTATGTTCGGGATTGTTGCAACCGGCGATGCTTTTAATGTCTTTGTCTTTTTAGAAATTTCTTCACTCTCTGCCTATGCGTTAATTGCTTTAGGTAAAGACAGACGCGCACTGTGGGCTGCATTTCAATACCTGATTATGGGGACGATTGGTGCCACGTTTATCTTGATTGGCATTGGTATGTTGTACCAAATGACTGGCACATTAAACATGAGTGACCTTGCTGTTCGCTTAGTTGATGTTGGCCATACCCGTACTGTGTTTGCCGCCTTTGCCTTCTTGATTGTTGGCATCTGCTTAAAACTGGCGCTTTTTCCGCTTCATCTTTGGTTACCAAACGCATATGCCTATGCACCTTCAATTGTAACCGCCTTTTTAGCAGCAACCTCAACCAAAGTGGCAGTGTATTTATTAATTCGGTTTACCTTTACCGTATTTGGCATCAGCTTCTCATTTACCAGTTTGCCTTTACAAGACATTCTAATGGTACTTGGACTCGTAGGTGTTTTTGTTGCTTCTACCACTGCGATTTATCAGCAAAACGTCAAACACATCTTAGCTTACTCAAGTGTTGCTCAAGTCGGTTATATGATTATCGGTTACTCCATCAATACCAGCACGGGTGTCATGGCAAGCTTACTGCACCTGTTTAACCATGCGTTGATGAAAAGTGCATTATTTTTAGCATTAGGCGCCGTCATGTACCGCATTGGTAGTGTTCAACTAAGCCAATTCCAGGGGCTAGGCCGACAAATGCCATTAACCATGTCTGCAATTGTCATCGGTGGATTAAGCCTTATTGGTGTGCCATTGACGGTCGGTTTTGTCAGTAAGTGGTATTTGCTCATCGCCAGTGTTGAAGCAGGTATGTGGCCAGTTGCCGCCCTGATCCTCTTAGGTTCGTTATTGGCCATTGTGTATATCTGGCGCATTGTTGAAATGGCCTACTTTAAGCCGCCATTACCTGGACGTGAAACGGTTAAAGAAGCTCCTTGGACTTTCCTTGGTCCTATTTGGGCTCTTGTCATCGCTAATATCTATTTCGGTATCGATACTCGCCTGAGTGTGCAAGTTGCACAGGCGGCTTCTCAAAGCTTGTTTGGAATAAACCCATGAATCCATCTTTGGCGCTGATGTTACAGCTAACTATATTATTACCTCTGCTGGCAACACTTGCTATTGCAGCAACAGGCAGTAAACCTAATCTTCGAGAGGCTGTTACCATCAGTATCAGCCTTGTGGTGCTTTACTGCGTTGTTAACCTCTATCAAGCACTTAAAGCTGGTGCGAACATTGAGGTGTCATGGTGGGAGCTCATGCCTGGCTTAGAGGTCAGCTTTGTGATTGAGCCGCTTGGCATGCTATTCGCTCTGATTGCCAGCTTCCTTTGGTTAATTACCACCATTTATGCCATTGGTTATATGCGTGGTCATAATGAAGATAACCAAACCCGCTTTTATATCTGCTTTGCTTTGGCGATTAGCGCAGTAATGGGGCTCGCTTTTTCTGCGAACTTATTTACTCTATTTATCTTCTACGAAGTGTTAACCCTATCAACTTATCCGTTAGTGACCCATGCTGGCACAGATAAGGCTAAACAAGGTGGTCGTGTTTATTTAGGGATCTTACTCAGTACCTCTATCGCCTTCTTTTTGCTAGCTATTGTATTAACTTGGTTAATCAGCGGCACACTTGAATTTACCGCTGGCGGCGTATTTGATGCCAATGTAGATACCACAATTGCTGGCGCCATCTTAGTGTTGTTTATTTTCGGAATTGGTAAGGCTGCAATGATGCCGTTTCATCGCTGGTTACCTGCAGCGATGGTTGCTCCGACCCCAGTCAGTGCACTACTCCATGCGGTTGCTGTGGTAAAAGCTGGGGTATTTACTGTACTTAAAGTTTGTATCTTTATTTTTGGTCTCGACCTACTACCGACATTGCCAACCACTGAATTTTTACTTTATCTAGCGGCTATTTCAGTATTGTTAGCCTCAATCGTAGCAATGAGGCAGGACAACTTAAAAGCCAGACTAGCTTACTCTACGGTGAGCCAACTCGGTTATATCACCATAGGAGCACTCCTTGCCACACAGTCGGGAGTGATCGGCAGCTCAATGCATATTGCCTCTCACGCTTTTGGCAAAATCACCTTGTTCTTCTGTGCTGGCGCCATTTTGGTGGCCAGTCATAAATCTAAAGTCAGTGAAATGCGTGGGCTAGGTTTTACCATGCCTGTCACTATGGCCGCTTTTTTCATTGCTAGCTTGAGTATTATTGGTGTGCCACCAGCTGGAGGGACCTGGAGTAAATGGTTCTTGCTAATGGGCACCATCGAAACAGGTTACTGGTTCGTGATGGTAACCTTAATGCTCAGTTCTCTACTCAATATTGCGTATTTACTGCCTATCCCTTATCACGCATTTTTCCCTGGTAAAGGTGAGGCACCTGAACATCGCGGCATAAAAGAAGCGCCTTTACCTTCTTTGATCGCATTAACTATTACTACGTTAGGCTGCTTGATTATGTTTATCCATCCTCAGCCCTTTTATGAATTGGCGAAAGCTATCTTGACTGTATCTGGAGTTAGCCATGGACAATGAGAAGCAGTATTTTTTCGATAAACCCAAAAACATTCAGCTTATTTTATATCTGCTATACGCATGCTGCGGTGTGCTTGTGGTGCTTGATTTTGTGATCCATCGCCACGTTTATCATAGCTGGGAAAACCTCCCCATTTTCTATCCTATTTATGGCTTTGTCGGCTGTGTCATTTTGGTATTAATCGCCAGCTGGATGCGTACCTTTTTGATGCGACCTGAAGACTATTATGGCCCCGTTGAAGCGCCTGATAACAGCAAGATAGAAATTATCGACGTCAGCGATGGCCATGCCAAAGAAGCTAACAATAACAATGAAGGTGATCGCAATGTGGATGCTTGAGTTACCGCCGTTTGTACTCTTTTTGATTGGCGGATTAATCGCTGCAACGACGCGAGGAAAGCTTCGTGGCGCATTGATGATTGCGATTCCAATCATCAGTGGATTGCATTTATGGACAGTGCCAGAAGGCATCCACCTGCAATTAACGTTTTTAGACTATGAACTCATCCCCTATCGAGCGGATAAATTAAGCCTGATGTTTGGCTATATTTTCCATATCGCCGCATTTATTGGCATAGTTTACTCATTGCACGTTAAAGACACAGTGCAGCAAGTTGCCGCCATGCTTTATGCGGGTAGCGCCATCGGCGCGGTGTTCGCCGGTGACTTGCTAACCCTATTTGTGTTTTGGGAGTTATTAGCCTTTACCTCAGTCTTTTTGATTTGGGCTCGTAGAACCCCTGCTGCCTATAGCGCTGGGATGCGTTACCTCATTATGCAAGTTCTCTCGGGCGTCATTTTACTGGCTGGCGCACTGTTTTATATCAGTGAGACTGGCAGTATCGCCTTTGACTTTATCGGCTTAGACAGCATAGCGGGCTGGCTTATCTTTATCGCTTTTGGCATCAAGTGTGCTTTTCCTTTTGCTCATACTTGGCTTACCGATGCTTATCCAGAAGCGACACCAACAGGCACTGTACTGCTTAGTGCGTTTACCACTAAGGTAGCCGTTTATGCACTGGCTCGAGCCTATCCTGGCACAGAGCTACTTGTATATATTGGCGCTGCGATGACCTGCTTCCCAATTTTCTTTGCCGTCATTGAAAACGACCTACGTCGCGTACTGGCTTATAGCTTGATTAACCAAGTGGGCTTTATGGTGGTCGGTATTGGTATCGGCACCTCGCTTGCATTAAATGGCGCGGTATCACATGCCTTTAATGATGTGATATTCAAAGGTTTACTGTTTATGAGCATGGGCGCAGTGCTGCATATGACAGGGCGAATAAACGGCTCTGATCTTGGTGGTCTTTATAAAACCATGCCTAAGACCACCATACTGTGTATTGTGGGTGCGGCCTCTATTTCAGCATTCCCTCTGTTTAGCGGCTTTGTCAGTAAATCGATGGTGATGACGGCTGCAATGGAAACGGGCCATGATTGGGTTTGGTTAATGCTATTGTTCGCCTCTGCAGGTGTGTTCCATCATGCTGGTATTAAAATTCCTTATTTTGCCTTCTTCGCCCATGATTCAGGCATTAGAGCAAACGATCCGCCAAACAACATGCTATTGGCAATGTTCATTGCTGCATGCCTGTGTATTGGGATTGGTATTTACCCAGCGGCGCTTTACTCATTATTGCCATATGATACGGGTTATAACCCTTATGATGCGACCCACGTACTCGCACAAACACAGCTGTTATTGTTCTCGGCGCTGGCCTTTGTGTGGTTAAATCTTAAAGGTAAATATCCGCCAGAATTGCGCTCAACTCACCTTGATGTCGATTGGGTGTATAGACGTTTAGTCCCTAATATATTGCAACGTATGTTTGCGGTTATTTGGAGAGTCGATGCTGATGTACGTCAGTCAGTTCGTGGCAAACTAAGTCAATGTCAGGCATTTTTAGCCCGCCAATACAAAGAAGGTGGTAGCTTTATCTCAAGCGACTATCCGTCTGGCAACATGGTGCTTTGGGTTGCTGTTATTCTTGCAACCTATCTGTTTATTGGCTTTGTAAATTAACCTAACTGGTAGAGCTGATTTAAAAAAAGAACACGCTAGCCTGTTTTGCTAACAAGAGTTACATACAGGCTAGCGCACTTGTCATTTTTCATTTGCCATTTTTCAATTAGCATATCCTTAAGCCTTTCGTATTTTTAGCCTCTGTTTTGAACATTGATCTTACGCCGATTAAGTCGATATCAGTTAATCTGCTCACACAATTTCGATTCTGGTTGTGCTTTAGAAGCAATGTTTCACTCTTTATCATTTACAATGTCATCACGACAATAAATAATAACGCCAATTATGATTTCTCTTGAGCTGAACTATGTCTACTACTAATAACGCTGAAATTTTTGCTAAGGCAGAACAAATATGTCACAACAAAGGCGTTAAACTTACAGCGAAAAGAAAAAATGTATTAGGTGTGTTACTTGATTCTAGTAAGCCATTATCTGCTTATGAAATTGTCGATATATATCGCACGACTCATAATGAATCATTAGCGCCAATGTCTGTTTACCGAATGCTGGATATATTGAGTGAATTGGCATTGGTTCATAAACTATCATCAGAAAACAAATACCTTGCTTGCTCACACATCACTTGTACTCATGAGCATCAAGTCCCGCAGTTTTTAATCTGCAAAAGCTGTGGCAAAGTTGCAGAAAAAGGCATTCAAACCAGTGTAATCGAAGCATTAAAAGAAAGTATTAACCAAGCCGACTTTCAGCTTCTTAACTCTCAAATAGAATTACAGTGCCTCTGTAATGACTGTGCTAATCCAAGCGAGAAAGGCTAATTCTTCACAAGGTAGCATTCTGCCAGTCATACTAAAAAACAGTGATGACCTCGTTACATTGATAATAACTGTATAAGGGTTAACGAGGCTATTACCTCGTGAGCCCAACGATTGCTTAACGCTTGTGTCAACGTCCAAATTAAACAAACATATAAGCTAATCAAGCCTTAAGCTGGCAATTTCTAAACAAAAAAGTAACTAGAGCTTACCCAAGCCTAGCTGAATCCCCCTTTCTTTCGTTGACTTAATTGCCCCTCTATTTAACTGATTTTGCCCTTTAACATCGTTCATATTTTCCTGTTCATTGACTCCTGTCACAATTGCTCTTCCCTATAAAAACGCGCTTGCTCCCATGGACAACACAGATTCATGTGGTGTTAAAAAGTTAAAATACAACCAACTTGCATATTTGTTCCTTATTTCTTCCTCATTTGTTAAATACAATCAAAATAACCCAACATTTTTTCAAAATAATTATAACCTTGGTGTCAATTATGCAGTTCAAATTATCCCTTCTGTTAACCACTGTCTTTGGTGTTATTAGTTTAACCTCACCTGTAAAAGCCAGTGGAATCGACTCTGACGATGATGGTGTAGCCGACGCAGTTGATGTGGACATTGATGGCAATGGGTTAATCGAAATCAATAGCCTTGAGCAATTCAACAATATCCGTAATAACTTAGCGGGCACAGCTTATGACAACGGTATTAGTGAGAACACAACAGGTTGTGGTAATAACGACGACATTATTGCTTGTTTTGGTTATGAGTTAACCACTAACTTAGATTTTGATGAAAATGATGATGGTGTTAAGAACGACACCTACAATACGGGTGAAGGTTGGACACCTATTGGCACCCTCGCTGCACCTTTTACTGGTACGTTTGACGGTAATCATTTCACGATTGCAAACCTGTACATCAACAATACGTCTTTAACAGGCGATGACGACAGTCTTGGCTTATTCGGTCATGCTGAAAATACCACTATCGAAAACCTTCATGTTAATGGTCAGGTAACAGCTAGCGGTTATTACGTTGCCGGCCTAGTTGGTTACATCTATGGTAGCAGCCCAAGTGTCATGGCTAACATCTCATTTACCGGAACAGTACAAAGCAATCAATCTGGGGCTTATGCCGGCGGTATTGCTGCTCGTGCGAGCCAAGCAACGGTTAAGCAATGTTTAGCCACTGTTGATGTAACAGGACAAGGTGATGCTGGTGCATTTGCAGGAGAGCTCGTAAATGGTAGCGTTGAAAACTGTCTAGTCAATGGCTCTGTCATTACCTCTGGCACTGTCGGCGGCGGTTTTATTGGTAACCTTTCAAGTGCAGACGTCACTAATGTCGCCTCTCATGCTAGAGCCGAGGCGAATAATGCAGTGGGCGGCTTAATTGGCAGCGTTGCTTCTTCATCGTCAACCATCACAAATAGCTTCTCAACAGGCTCTGCTAAGCAGGCATTTAATAAAGGCGGGCTAACAGGCTCTGCACTTGGCACAGTGACAAATTCATACTGGGATACCGAAGCTAGCAATTTGGACACAAGCGGCTCAGGTACAGGCTATACAACCGCTGAATTACAAACTCCGGTTGCTAACGTTGGTATCTATGTCAATTGGGATGAAGCCTATTGGGATTTTGGTACATCTAGTCAGTACCCTTCACCTATTATCAACGGTGTTGCTTTTCACGATAGAGATAATGATGGCGTTCCAGATTCATTAGACGCTTTCCCTGATGACGCCACAGAATGGTCAGATACTGATAACGATAATGTCGGTGACAATGCTGATGCTTTTCCTAATGATCCAACAGAATGGTCAGATACTGACGGCGATTTAATTGGTGATAATTCAGATCCTGATATTGATGGTGACAATGTTGCCAATGAATCAGATCTATACCCATTTGATGCGACAGGATCAACTGCTGCGCACGATGTTGATATTGACGATGATGGCTTAATTGAAATCTCAACATTGGCCCAGTTACACGCGATGCGTGATGACTTAGCAGGTAATAGCTTAAGTGGTGTTACCGCAGGTTGTGCCGGTTTAACTGACGGTACAGGTTGCATAGGTTACGAATTAACCACAGATTTAGACTTCGATACTAATTCTGACGGCGATCTGTCAGATGAAACCTACTATAACGCAGGTGAAGGTTGGCAGCCTATTGGTACTTCTGATGACCGCTTTGCTGCAAACTTCAACGGTAATGGTTTCACCATTCATAACCTATTTATCAATCGCCCAGATGAAGACTATCAAGCACTATTGGGTTATGTAGCCACGGTGAGTGTCACGAATATTAATATCGACGGTGATTTAACTAGCGTCACAGGCTTGAACAACTCAGCATTCTTAATTGCCCGAAACAGCAGCGATGATTCAGCGGTGCTGAGCAATATTAACGTGCAAGGTACCATCCTTGGTAATGATGACAGCGGTTTAGTTGCAGGTCGACTTTATAACTTAGATGCGGATCAAGTTCATGCACAAGGTAATATCACGTCGATTTCTATTACTGATGACGCAGGTTCTGATACCGGTGGTTTGTTTGGTCAATTATCAGGGACCAACACCTTAGATAACGTGAGTTTTGAAGGCGATATTCAGGCCGTGACGTCTGCAGGCGGCTTAATTGGTGATGCTGAAAGTGTCACTATTAACGATAGTTACGCGATTGTAGATATTACCCTGATTGATGAAGCCGGCATTGAGACAGATATTGAAGTCGCAGGCGGTCTTATCGGTAAAGTTGAAGGCACAAGCGTGTTAACTCGAGTGTTTGCCCAAGGCAGCATTACTGCCCCCAAGATTCTAGGTGGTTTAATTGGTGATATTGATGGTGCGACAGAGGTGGTTGACTCATACGCTAATGTTTCACTGTTAGGTGACTCGATTATTGGTGGTATCGCAGGTGACTTAAATGCAGACTCAACATTTGAGCGAGTCTTGGCATATGGTGCTATTAACACCAATGATGATCAAAATACTGATACAGGTGGCCTTTTAGGTTACAGCGCATCAAATACATTATCTGTTGTGTATGCCCTTTGGGATACCGAAGCAACTGGCATATCGAGCACATTCAACAATTCAGGCGCGGGTTATACATCTGAAGAACTGCAATGCCCTACAACACCTGTTGATGTTAATTGTAACAGTACCGCTTATACAAATGACTGGTCTTCAGCCAACTGGGATTTCGGCACGTCAGAACAATATCCTGCATTATTATTAAGTGGCAATTTATACCGCGATGCTGATGCAGATGGCTATTGGGCGTTTGAAGATGCATTTGATGACGATGCGACTGAATACCTAGATTCTGATAACGATGGCCTGGGTGATAACGCAGACGCCTTTCCAAATGATCGTAATGAACAATACGATACCGATGCTGATGGTGTTGGTAACAACAGCGACCTTGATGATGATGGCGACGGCATTTCTGATAGCGATGAGCTTCTTTATGGATTAGATCCTCTAGATGACAGCGACGCTTTCGCTGATCTTGATGGGGACGGTATTATCAATATTGATGAATTACAACAAGGTACCGAACTTAATGATGCAGACGATTATGTTAACGTCTTAGATGAAAACTTTAATCATGGTGAAGTGTCCTACTATGACTTAAATGATGGCTCAACTGATGACTTTGAACTACATGGTATTGCTCAAGACGGTAATCAGTTATTACTGACAGGTTATTATTATGATGAATACTCAGATGAAGATTATGGCGCAATTGGTCGAATTAACGCCACCAGTGAGCTAGATAACAGCTTTAGTGATGATGGTATTTATTCCGGTAGTGAAGATGACATTGGCACCTACATAGAAAATATCATTAAGATCAGCAACGGTGGTTATTTAGCAGGTGTAAGCTACTACGGAAGCAATGCGACCATCGCGGCTATCACCTCTGACGGTCAGCTCGATACTAGCGTTTTCTCTACTGAAGCTAACCCTGGGTTTTATTATGCAACCGGCAGCAAAAGACATGCCCCGATTGTATACCAAACAAGTCAAAATGAATTCTACATTGGTAGCCAGAGTGACGGTTCAAACACTAAATTTTACATCGAAAAATTAACCGCTGATGCCATCTTAGATGAGACTTTTGGTATCAATGGTAAGCTCACCTTCAACTATGCTGGTAATTATAACGTTGAATCCGTTAGGCATTTTTTCGAACAAGCTAATGGTAATATTCTGATTGCTTTTTCCATAAATAGTAATTTACGTTTTATTGAAATTAGCCCATCAGGTGAATTGAATACTGACTTTGGCGAAGATGGCTTATTAAACCCAGAGGTAAGCTATAACGACGTTATCCAGTTAGCCGATGGCCGCTATATCATCCTATTCGACGGCAATTATAATAATGAAGCTGGTCTTCATTTGGTTATGTATACGGCAGAAGGTGAAATAGATACCAGTTTTGGTCTTAATGGCTACTTTAGCTTCACTGAAGAGTTATCAAGCTTTGAAGCACTTAACGTATTTGAACAAGCTAATGGCACATTATTAATTGCCAGTAAATTTAATTACAGGGGCAATAATTATGGTACACAACTCGTACAGGTAACCAGTGATGGTCAACTTGATACGCGCTTTTATGGCTCAGGTTATGCTAGAGCCGTTTATAGCGAAGATATTTCCATCGATTTTGCAACCAAGCTAGACAACCATAGCGTGATTTTTGCAGGAGAAGATGATGAGACTGACCATCTTGTCGCCACGATAGCCATGGCGAATCCTTACGATCATGACTTTGATGGTGTGCCAGATAGTGAAGATGCCTTCCCTGAAGATGCAAACGAAAGTGTTGACTCAGACAACGACGGCTATGGTGACCAATCAGATGCCTTCCCTTATGACAGTAATGAATGGCTAGATACTGATAACGATGGCGTAGGTGATAACGCAGACGCCTTCCCTAATGATCGTAATGAACAATACGATACCGATGCTGATGGTGTTGGTAACAATGCTGATAACGATGATGCCGGTGACTTAGTCACTACTTATGGCTTAAACGGTATTGCTTCAGCTTATGTGCATAACGGCGATAGAGAAATTTATATTACTGACGCCATTGCTCACGATAATGGTCTGTACCTTGTCGGTAGTGCATATTACGACGCCCATACTGATGATAGCGGTGTAATCATTGATATGGATAATTCAGGTGGCATTAACACAGACTTTGCTGAAAGCGGCGTTCTTTATGCATTAAATCAAGGTCTAGCAACTCACTTTAAACTAGCACTAACAAATAAAAGCGGTATTAAAGTCGCAGGTGATAAAGACAATCAAGTATTTATCGCTCAGTATGATGCAACTGGTGCTTTAGATACTAGCTTCAATGAAACGGGTATTTACGATAATGAAGATGGCTTCATTACTCGTGGTGTTGATGTTGCCTCAACTTTATCTGATGGCAGCACGGTAATTTACGGTAAGTACACCTACCAAAACTTCGCACATAAGCTCAGCAGTGACGGCACTTTTGATACCAGCTTTGGTGATGCGGGTAGTTTATCTATTGGTGCTACTGAACTTGGTAGTTACGTCTTTTTCATAGATGCGTTAGTGCTTGATGATGATAGCCAAGTGTTAGCAATGCAGAAACAAGATCGCACTTTCTATCTGACCAAAATTGACGTTGATGGCAACATTGATACTAGCTTTGGTACGGATGGCGAGCTCGCACTTGATAGCGATATGTTTGCCCGTTCTATTAAATTAGCTAAAGACGCAGAAGGCAATGTTTACGCTGCGGGTACAACATCAAACGTTGCTAAACGACTCAGTGTGCTGAAAATTGTTGATGGCCAACTTGACAGCACATTTGCAGACAATGGTTATTCGGCCAACGATTTTGACGAAGATGTTAGCGTCTGGAATATTCAAGATATTCAGATTCAACGTGACGGCCGTATACTCGTATTGAGTGGTGTAACGGCTGATTATGCCCACGTTGTTCGCTTTACTGAAAATGGTGAATTAGATAGTCAATTCAATACCGTAGGCTATGTTCGCTTAGATGTACAAGATTACGACCCAATCAAATTAATCCTTCAAGACGATGGTAACTTGTTAATCGCCGGTTCTGACTGGAATGGTTTTGGCATTCACCTAGTCAACATGCTTAATGACTTTGACCTAGACGGAGATGGCTTAACCAACGCTAATGATCTCGATGATGACGCTGATGGCGTTGAAGACATCAGCGATGCCTTCCCTCTTGACCCAACTGAAACGTTAGATTCAGATAACGACGGTGTCGGTGACAACGCGGATGCTTTCCCATTTGACTCAAACGAAAGTATCGACTCTGACAACGATGGCTATGGTGACCAATCAGATGCCTTTCCTTACGACAGTAATGAGTGGTTAGATTCAGATAACGACAGTGTCGGTGATAATGCAGATGCTTTCCCGAATGACGCATCTGAAACCTTAGATACGGATAACGACGGTGTCGGTGACAATGCAGATGCCTTCCCGAATGACGCATCAGAAACCTTAGATACGGATAACGACGGTGTAGGTGACAATGCAGACGCATTCCCGAATGACGCATCAGAAACCTTAGATACGGATAACGACGGCATTGGTGATAACGCGGATGCATTCCCGAATGACGCCTCTGAAACGGTAGATACTGATAACGATGGTGTCGGTGACAACGCGGATGCTTTCCCAAATGACGCCTCTGAAACGGTAGATTCAGATAACGACGGCGTGGGTGACAACTCGGATGCTTTCCCAAATGAAGCCTCTGAAACGGTAGATTCAGATAACGACGGCGTGGGTGACAACGCGGATGCTTTCCCAAATGACGCCTCTGAAACGGTAGATACTGATAACGACGGTGTTGGTGATAACACGGATGCTTTCCCGAATGACGCCTCTGAAACGGTAGATTCAGATAATGACGGCGTTGGTGACAATGCAGACGCATTCCCGAATGACGCATCAGAAACGGTAGATACTGATAACGACGGTGTCGGTGATACCGCTGATGCATTCCCGAATGACGCCTCTGAAACATTAGATTCAGATAACGACGGCGTGGGTGATAACGCGGATGCTTTCCCGAACGACGCCTCTGAAACGGTAGATACGGATAACGACGGCGTCGGTGATAACGCGGATGCGTTCCCAACGGATCCAACTGAAACGTTAGATACGGATAACGACGGTATTGGTAACAATTCTGATAATGACGATGATGGTGATGGTGTTATTGATGCAAATGACCCTAACCCGCTAGATCCTAATGACTCAGACACACAAGCACCTTTGATTAGTCATGTTGAAAGTATGACATTTGAAGCAACAGGTGAGTTAACTCAAGTGCAAGTACCTCAGCCATCAGTGGTGGATGATAACGATGCTTCACCTGAACTAACAGTGGATACGGATAACTTCACCTTTAGCTTAGGTGAGCATGTCATCACTTGGACTGCGACTGATATGTCAGGCAACCATTCAAGTGCTGAACAAGTTATCACCATTGTAGACACTACAGCGCCAAGCTTTGACGATTTAATCGATATGTCAATTAACGCTCAGGGGCGTTTAACTAATATTGCCAACTTAATGTCGCTATCTGCAACTGACTTGGTCGACGGTGACATAAGTGTAAATATTATGGGTGACACTTTACTGACTTCAGGAAGTCATATTGTCGAAGTAGAAGCAACTGATGCCCTTGGTAATATGGCTGTATCGTCATTTAATCTCGACATTGTGCCAATGCTAACCTTGCCTTCTCAGCGCCCTGTTGAAGCTGGCGGCGAATACACTATTAATGCTTACTTAAATGGTGAAGCGGCGAACTACCCAGTGCAGATTTCATATAGCTTACTCGTTAATGGGTTTGTTAATAATCAACTGGTTGCAGATATTGAAGCAGGTCAAGTTGGGCAGCTCGACATAGCGATTCCTGAAAGCGTGACTAACGAAGATCAATTACAGCTTCAGTTAGATTATGGTGTAAATGCATTTATTGGTGATGCCAACATAACTGAATTAACCCTGATAGAACGAAATGTTGCGCCTAGAATGAACCTTACTCTGCGTCAAAATGGCCGAGTAATTAGTGTTATCGATGCCAATAATGGCATGGTTACCATCACTGCAAATGTGCGTGATATTAACCAAAACGATACTCACAACCTCACCTGGTCAAGTATTGATGGACTCGTTGATGCTGCCATTGACGAAAACCTAATGACATTCGAAATAGACCCAAGCTTATTGCAGTCTGGTGTTTATCAAGTTAATGCTATTGCTACTGAAACCAATACTTCTGATGTCTTCTCAGTCTCTCGCACGGCGCAATTGGTGATTGCCGACTTGCCAGCGTTAGGCAATGATGTTGACTCAGATAATGATGGTATCCCAGATAGTGATGAAGGATATGCTGATAGTGATGGTGACGGTATTGCTGATTATTTAGATAATGATGCTAACGACACCCGCTTACCGACGCAGAACGATGCAGAGCCAGCTCACACCGAAGACGGCTTATCAATGACGCTTGGATTGTTTGTGTCTCGACTTGGTATTACCGCAGATTCAGCAAGCTTTTCAATTGAAGACTTAATCGCGTTATTACAAGCTGGCGATGCCGATCCTCAAGATGCGTATTTTGAGACTATCACGCCTGTTTATAACTTCATCGTTAATGGATTAAGTGAGCAAGGTGAATCTGTTGCAGTAGTGATTCCATTAGCAGAAGGTCAAACATTACCAGCTGATGCTATATACCGTAAGTACAACCCATCACTAGGCTGGTATAGCTTTGTTGTTGATGCCAATAACAACATCAGCTCTGCATTGGCGGATGAAAACGGTAACTGCCCACTTGTTAATGATGCAACTTATGCTCAGGCCTCGGCGCAAGGATTAGTCGAAGGTAACAACTGTATTCGATTACTCATTGAAGACGGTGGTCCTAACGATATCGACGGTCTCGCCAATGGCTCAATTGAAGATCCCGGTGTGGTTACCGTGCAAACAGGTACACCTCCTGTGAATACTGCGCCATCACTAGTGCTTGAGAGCCACAACAGTGAAGTTGAAGAAAACAGCAGTATTACCCTGATAGCTGTCGGTAGTGATGCAGAGGATGACTCACTGAGTTATCAATGGCAGCAGTTATCAGGCCCAGCTGTGATACTTGAAAATCAAACAACCAATCAACTGACTCTGACAACACCAGCAGTCAGCACTGATGAAGTGATTGAGGTTCAAGTCACGGTATCTGATGGCGAACTCAGTTATTCAGTAACAACCAGTTTAACCGTTACCAATAAAACTGAGGTAGAAACTGAAGAACCTACGCAGCCCGAGCCTGAGCCAGAGTCAAACTCGAGCAGTGGTGGTGCCTTTGGTATTTGGTTTATGTTATTGATGCTAATCAGCTTCAGTCGCAGAAGGTACAAATAAGAAAGTACAAATAAGCTAAGGCAAGCCGACAGACCTGCATAAAACCTAGCGGCTCGCCTTAACAACGTCGCCATCTTCTTTATTACCGCAAAAGAAGATGGTGACACAACAAATCAACAAGATAGCAATAAGTTATTTACTATGGGAGAATGAAATCTAAACTTGTAATAGCCATGGACGTTTTACAATACTTAGCTGTTTTGTAATAACTAAAAGGGGTAGTGCTGGAACAAGGAACGACCAGCTGCGGTATACCACATGAACGAAACACAAGAAAAACAAAAAATTTTAATTGTTGAAGATGATCTTGATATTGCCGAAAGCTTGGCATTATTTTATCACCACCATAACTTAGAAACGCTTCATATTGATGATGGTGCTAATGTGATTCAAGCGGTTTCAACATACCAACCTGACCTTATCGTCTTAGATATCATGCTACCCAATAAAACAGGGATAGAATGCTGTGAAGAAATAAGGCAATTTAGCAATGTGCCCATCATCATGCTCACCGCCAAGGTCAATCAATCTGATAAAAATATTGGCCTTAGCACGGGTGCTGATGACTATCTGTGCAAACCTTTTGACACGATGGAACTTATCCTCCGCTCAAAATCACTGTTAGCCCGCACTCACGGAACGGTTAGCTTTTCAAAGCTCACCGTCGACCCAGAAAAAGGCAAAGTGGTTTATCAAGACAAAAAGGTCGAGCTATCTACTCTTGAGGCAAGCTTATTTTCACTGCTATATAACAAACCTGACAGGATCTATTCACGCGATGAAATATTAGATCTGGCCTACCCTCAATATCGTCATATCACAGATAGAACGATCGACAGTCACGTAAAAAAAATTCGCAATAAGTTTAAAGAGGCTGGCATTACTGAAAATCCTATAGAATCGGTTTATGGAGCAGGCTATCGCTTCTGTCTTCGCTAAAACAAGCACTATCCAACTCATCAGCAGCACTTTAAGTTTATTCATTAAAGTGCTGCTGGTTGTTGGCTGTATTCACAGTATCAGTATTGTGCAAGCACAAGGTCAGCCTATCTCCACCTCTGATATCGAAGCTCAACTAAATGACATTACGTCATCATCTAAAAAGGCAGAGTGGCAAGTTAAAGAAATCATCAAAACCGCGACAGGCGATGATCTTGTGCGCGCTCAATTAAAATTGGTCTCCATTTATCGTAAAAGCGGCCAACAAGCCAAATCGGAACAGTTACTAAATGAGTTAGTTACAGCGCTTCCCACTTATCACGATGAACTTAAAATCAAAGTACTGATCAGCGCAGCATTTTTTGAAAGGCGCAAAAATAACTATGCCAAAGCCGCTGATATCATCGTCAATCAGGCCTTGCCTATCGCGTTACCTGAGGCCATAGAACTAGGGCGTTTATATCAACTCGCTGGCGTATTTCTTCGATTGCAAATGAAACTTAAAGAAGCGAAAGAATACTACTTAATTGCACTAGAGATTTTTCAGCAAAACGAAGACTACAACAGTGAAGCACAGATATTCAGCCAACTAGGCGTGTTGTACGAATCAGAAGGTGATTTAGTGTTAGCCGCAGAATATCAAATTAAAGCCATGCGCTATTTTGAAAGAACAAACGACATTGAAGAACTCGCTGGCAACTATTTTAACCTAGGTGAATTATATTACCGCGCTCACGACTACACCAAGTCACTGAGCTTTTACCTCAAAGCGCTGGATTACGATAAACAACTTAATAGCATTCAAGATATGGGGTTCGATTACCACCGAATCGGCAGCATCTATCTTGAAACCAATGACTTTGATAAAGCAATTGACTACACCGATAAAGCCATCGCTATTTTTACAAGCGAGTCTGCCAATCAATTGCTGTCTCGCTCTCACCTGCAAATGGCTAAAATCTACAACAAACTTAACGACAATATTCAACGTTTTAAGCATTTAACCATAGCGGTAGATACCGCCCAACTGGCGCCAACAGACCATCAATTAAGGCAGGTCTGGCATGACTTAGGCGCTTATTATTTAGAAAACTTTGATTACCCTAGAGCAAAACAATATCTAGAAAAATCACTCGTTATCTCAAATAAACTTGGCCTGCTAGATCATCAACTCAGTGACAATGAATTACTCAGTAATATTCACCACGAACTAGGTGAATACGATGATGCCCACCAGCATCTAGAGTCAGCGTTTAAGATAAAACTCCAGCTTCATTCGGAGCAAAGAATTAGAGAAATCGAGAAACATAAGCGTGATATTGACCTGCTCGAAGAACAGATTAAAGTCGCTAAATTACAGGAAGAAAATAAAGCGGTTGAAGCGGAAGCTGAGGTCCATAAAACCATCTCTCAAGGCGTGATATTTATCGCCTTAGTGTTGCTTTTTTTGTTTACGGTTCTGATTTACTTTTTCTATCAACGCCGTAAATTGGCAATATTAAAAGCCAATCTTTACCAAGATGCCTTAAATCAAAAAAATCAGATTCTAGCGGATGTTTCTCACGAGCTGCGTACCCCGTTAACCGCACTCAAATTACAGGTAGATGCACTAAAATATCAACTGGTTGATGATGTTGACTTAAGTTATCAAAAACTCGGTACTAAAATCGATGATTTAAACCACCTGATCAGCGATATATACGAGCTCGCCTTGTCTGATGTCAATGGTTTATCGTTTGAAGCAAGCCAAGTCGACTTTGTCCCTATCTTAATGAACTGGGGCGAAGAATTTGAACACTACGCTAGCGCCAAAGGTTTTGAGTGGCATCTGGCTATTAACGCCAATACAGCGCTGGTGAATATCGACACAGACCGCATCAAACAAGTGCTATCTAACTTGCTCACTAACAGCATTAAATACACGGATGCACCCGGTCAAATTTCATTGAGTCTAGCGGTTAATTCAAACAACTTAATACTAGTATTAAAAGACAGTTCCCCTGGCGTACCAGATGAAGAACTCGAAAAGATATTTGAACGACTCTACCGAGTGGAGAAGTCTCGCAATAGACGCACAGGCGGCTCAGGCCTTGGCTTGTCTATCAGTCAAAACATCATCGAAGCTCACGAAGGCACTATCTTCGCCTCCAAAAGTGACCTAGGCGGCCTAGCCGTCACTATTCGCATTCCACTTTGTCAGCAATAATTTTACTCAGATTATCACTGAATAAACCCACTCAAGCTTTATAAAATTCCAGCCAAGAAAAAAGCGACTCGACAGTCGCTTATTAATAACTTTACATTGATTGCGTCGCGGGCAAACCCAACCCTAAGCAGTGTTAATGTCGAAAGTAAAACAAAAAAGCCGCTGTTTTTGGCCACGGAGTTGACTGATGTCAAACTCCTTATTTCGAGCTATGCAAAAAGTAGCGGCTGATGCAGTCTTACTAGCTAAACACCTGAAATTGCGTCGCTGGTGCCTACCCAATTAACCCGAATAGCGTTACTGCCGATAGTAAGACAAAAAAGACGCTGCTTTTGGCCACGGAGTTGACTGGTGTCAAACTCCTTATTTCGAGCTATGCAAAAAGTAGCGGCTGATGCAGTCTTACTAGCTAAACACCTGAAATTGCGTCGCTGGTGCCTATCCAATTAACCCGAGTAGCGTTACTGCCGATAGTAAGACAAAAAAGCCGCTGCTTTTGGCCACGGAGTTGACTGGTGTCAATGAGTAGCAAAAAGTAGCGGCTGATGCAGTCTTACTGAGGTTAAGTAGCTACTTAACCTATAAGTTAGAACTGATACTTAACACTCGCCGTAAAGTTAATCGGCTCACCCGGCATAGTCCACAACTTATGATACGAGCTTTCAAAATACTGCTCATTAAATAAGTTGTTCACATCGATCATTAGACTAAATCGGCTCGTTAGATCAACTGCTGCTGACAAATTCACTAATGTGTATGCAGGCAAAATGTAGTCTGGATCAGTGGTCTCACCCAAACGATCGCCAACATAGTTTACCGTCGCACCAAAGTAAGCTTCTTTACCCATGATGTCAGTGTAATGTCTTAATGCAACATGACCGACATGCTCTGCAACGTTAATTAAGCGAGAACCTTTAGGAATAGGCACGCCCCAATCGTTATCAATTAAGTCTTTGGCAGTTCTTGCATCCGTATAAGCATAGGCGAGTTCAATGCTGGTATCGGCGGTGAGTGCCGTGGTTAATTGAAACTCAACGCCCTGACTTTCTACTTCACCTAGCGTTGCAGATAAACCAGTGTCTGGCTCAGCTGTTAGCATGTTGGTTTTACTCGCATCATACAGCGCTAAGCTACCTGAAAACCTGTCCGCCACATCTTGCCACTTAAGGCCCACTTCAAACGATTTGGTTTGCTCTGGCTCGAATGGGTTTCTGTCTGAATCTAAACCTGGATTGGGTCTGAAACCTTCTGCATAGCTTGTATATAGGTTGATATTGTTATCTAACTCATAGACAAAGCCAAAACGAGAAGACACTTCTGTTTGATCTTGTTCTTGTGATTCGTTATCAATCTTATTCAAAATATGTTGGTTAAATTTATCTACCCTAAAGCCAAGTAACAGTTTGGCTCTATCAGTTAACTCAATCAAATCTTGTGCATAAAAGCCCAAGCCTTTTTGCTCTTCAGAGGTCAAAGTAGTTGGTGAGGTTTCAGGTTGATCCATTGTGTAATCAGGATTATTCGGATCGATGGCATAAGTCGTATCACCCGATCCCCAAGCCGTTCTCCACACTCGGTAATCAGTATCAAGTTGGAAATTATAGTAATCTAACCCGATTAATAGATTATTCTTAACGCCGCCTAATGTAACGTCGCCGCTAACTTCAAAGCGAGCTGAAAAATCCTGCGCTTGATAATCTCGCTCTCGTCGCTGTCTTGATAACAGGTCTGGATTGGTATAAATCAGCTGTCGGCCGTCAGATAGCTCTGTATCAGACGATTGGCCTTTAAAAGATGAATCTCTGTACGCTAAGCCCGTTAATAAATGCCACTGGTTATTGAATTGATGGTTTAACAATAACTGATGACCTAAGGCTTTCACTTCATGAGCGCCGTCACGCGTGTCGCCATAAAAAGCCGATGTATCAACAGAATCAAAGTCGTTATCTAGTACATACACGCCGCGATCTAATGGTTTGCTTTGATCTAAGATTTCCATTTCGTAGCTTAGGCTTGTCGCATCAGAAATATTCCACAATAAAGATGGGCTTAAGTTTAAGCTTTCAACATCAACATGGTCACGGAATGTCTCTGAATCTTCATAGAAACCATTAATACGGTAAGCAACATCATCGCTTATCCCTTTGGTATGGTCGAACTCAACTTGCTTGGTATTGTAATTACCTAAAGTACCTTGAATATAACCCTGCTCAACAAACTGAGGCTTTTTGGTAATAATATTGACAGTACCACCTGGCTCACCTTGACCATATAACGCTGACCCTGGCCCTTTCATCACTTCAATAGTTTCGATGTTAGCCGTGTTTCGATTACCGTTGTAGCCACGTGAATTAAAGCCATTCACTAAATAACCCGTTGGGTTATTCTCGTCACCAGAGAAACCACGGATAGCAAAACTATCAAACATACCGCCAGAATTGTTTTGTCTTACCACACTTGGCGAGTAATCTAAGGCATCCATAAAACGAGTAATGCCCTCGTTTTGTAAGGTTTCTGCATTAATTCTATCTACGGCTTGCGGCGTTTCAATCAATGGCACATTACCTCGGTAAGGCTGCCATAATCTGTTCACCTCAATACGCTCAATGTCATCTTGGTTTTCTGACGTTGGGGTTATATTATCTTGTGCAATTGCACCATTAGAAATGATAAGTATTGAGTATAGAAAATGCTTTTTCACGTGCTTTTCTCGATGAGGGCTGATTAAAAAAACGCAATGTTACAACATATCATTACCTTCGTCAAAGCCAAGTCTCACAACAAATCGTCAAAATAAGATCAACCGCAATATTGGGCAATAAACCTTTTAGCACACTTAATTAAGGTTAATTTTATAAATCGCTCTATAACGTTCACAGAGCAACTTAATGGCTTACTCGCACATATGCTAGTATTTGAAGGTCATAAAGGCCACCAAATTAAAACATTAACTTTTGACTTTTTTAGGTGGGTATTTGAACAAAAAATAAAAACAGTCAACCGTCTAGCACGTGAAGCTTTAAGCTAATCTTTGATTTAATAAGCCAATAACTGCAAACAGGAATTGGCTTTATTGTTCTAACACCGCAAAACATCCTCAAATACCAAACCAGCAGCATTTGTTGATACGAGTAAATTTATCGATATACGGATATTACAAGGGGAGTGCCAATGGAGTAATGGCAATACGAAATTGACCTTTATATTTAGCAAGAGCAGTGATCCATGAAATTGGTATTAATCAGCATCAATAATCCAACCACCTCATAGCACTTATCTTTGAAAATGATACAAATACAAACAGACAATGACTAAAAGGCTAGACCCGAATGGGTCTAGCCTTTTCAATTTAGTTGAGCTTGAGCTTACAAAAAGCCTGCTGAACGTTTGTTGAAAATGCAGACAACAAGCAGATAAACTTACCTGTAGACTATGAAAAATTGTTTTTTACGGCACAAATATGAACAGTTTGCTCTTTCTAATTAGCCAGACCTTTGATGAAATAATCAATTAAACTTTCGCTGAAAATCATCTAATAATTGCTGTTGTTTTTTCGACACCATTTCAACTGAGACTTCCGTTCCAGTTCGATATTGTTGCTCAAACCAATCTAAAAGATCGATACGAACTTGGTAACCTTCTTTAATACAAAACTGCTCGTTTAACACCATGACTTGGGGGGCACCAAAAGACGCTCCAGAATACCAACCACACTCGCTATAACCATGTGTTTCGAGTCTGTCAGAGAGTTGTAGTGAAAAAATAAACCAAGTCATTAGAAATAATGGGAAACTAGCAAAAATGATGACAAGCCCGACCTTCTGACGCTTCGCTGTCATTTTATTTAATAAGCGTAAAACAATCCCTGCGATGAGTACCATCAACGCAGGAACCATGACTAACAATGCCGGTGTTGAAGGTCTAACCTTAACTAAGGCAGCCCCTTCCTCAATGCGGCTTAACATACTTATTTCTTGAATCAATCCGTAGAAATAACCAAGGATAAATAACAGTAATACAGCAATAAAGAATAGGCCTTGCGTAGGGCTAATTCTGATTTCATTCTCTTTCAATGTTTTGCTCATCGAAACTGGTTACCAAAATATGGGATACCAAATAACCTATACAGAAAGCCTATAGGATCTGAATTATAAAGCCGTTCAGCTTGGTTGATCTCTTGGCGTATATTGTTGAGTCCTGATTCGCAGTTATGTTCTATTTCACGTAAACCGTCAGCCATTTTTTTTACTAAACTGTCTGAATCAATAAAAGCTGTGGTCATTACCGCTAAAGCTGTGCCAATAACAACTACAGCTAAAATAGGCCCAACTGCAGCCATTGCAGCAGCACCGCCCACATAGGTAGCAACGGCTCCCCATGCGATTCCAGAAGCAGCTGCTGCAATACTTACATCTACAGCCATTCCGCCAACAAAGTCATGCCATGTTGCTTGATCATTTAGCATCTGTTCAAAACCATAAAATGTAGCGGAAATTATAACAGTAACCACAAATCCTGATTTTATAGCCTTAGTAACGCCAGTTTTCCCAATGCCAAATGAAATCACTTTAGGGTTATTAGCCAGATATTTGGTACCTGTTAAGTGTTTTCTTAAACCTGAATATCCAGAAAATATTATACTGGGCTTTCCTTGGTAATATTTAATTGAATATTTACCAAATACATCACCACTTCTTTTCATCTCGAGAGCAATGGCACCTAATGTTGCTCCATCTAGACTAATAGGGATTACTGTAGCGCCTAGTTTTATTCTTGCTTTATATTGCTCCCATTTTTGAGAGATTATACCTTTACGGCTTAAAATATCATCTACCCAATAGACTGATTCAGATTGATTTATTCCTTCTAGATGCTTAACTGAAAAGACATACTCTATGAACTCTACAGGATTCATCTGCACCATTGTATATTGATTATCTTTGAGGGCGTTTTGAATTTTTTGATGACGTTCACGTTGGTTTATCGCTCTGCGTGCATAAGCTGACATATCTCATTCCTTTGAGTTTTGTATTTCAATCTTTAATATGAAGTAGTAACAAACAATAAATTTAGAATTATTTCAAAAATTCTTTATGTGACAATTCTTAACTGACTACTAATAAAATAACATACCCACATTATCATTTTTTTCAAGGTAGTAGGGACTCTTTTCTTAAAATTGAAGCTACATTTCGAGCTTAATTTTCAGGCTCTTTATCAGGATTCAACACCACTTCATCGTTAGCTTAACAGCTTCTAATACCATTAGGGTTCTAGCCCTTACCTCTTCCTGTACCAGTTTACGTTTAGATAAAACTACCTTATCTTGCATCTTATGAGGCACCCTTGGAGATACATGTAAGTGGGGGCTGTAGGTGGTGTAAGTGGGGACAGAGTCTGACGAATCCCCACACTTATTTCTTATGTCCTTATCTTTTTCATATCTTTTTCATAAATCGACTTTCTATTATTTGATTTTTTTTAATGCACCAAGCCGCATTTCTCTTCTGGCTTTATTAACAATATCTTTAACGTTACCCTCTTCTTGCCATGGGAAACTAGTATAGAGGTGTCTTATTTTTAAGAGATGCTTATTAGCTAGCAGCCGTATTTTAGTTTTATACCCTACAAAAGCATATATATTACTTGCCTGTAAGCTGAAATATCTAGTGCCTTCTTGAATACATAAATCGCCTTTCTCTATAATCGGAGCTTCTTGTCGAATATCGTCACCCAAAAAATAATAAGCAGCCATTGGAGTTTCATCAAGAGTGTCGTATGACCACTTATCAATATGAGCACAAAGAATGATGGAATTATAAAAGGGATCTTTTTCAGCTAGAGAATAAGCAAAATTAAACATGCTTCTTTCGCTACCATGCCAACGTTCACTCAATGCAGAAAGCGTATAAATAGCCGCAGGTAAGTGCCTGTCCTGTAAAGCCAATACCTTATTAAAAGTATCAATAATGGCCTGTTCACTTGGGCATCCTCCTACAAATGTCTGAATAATACCGACATAAAGCTCAGCATCTTCAGCGCCTTCAATAATCGCTTCTGAAAAATAATCAAAAGCTTTCATAAAGCCTTGGGTGTAAGCCTCCATTTTGTCATCTGGGATATATTCAGCCCAAGTATTGCCCCGTGCTAGCCATGCGTTATGAATTTCTACTGCACCGCTAAATTGCAACGCTAAGTACGATTGACTGTAATAGCGCCAATCAGCAAATAAGTCGGGATTATTAAGCTCTTGAGGAATTGCAGTCATCAATAAATGCCGTTCGTCATAAGCCAGTGCCTTATATCCATCCTCGAAAGCAGACCACTGCTTACGTTTTAGGTAACCTATAAACTCATCAAAGCGGCTAAAGCCTAGCGACTCATCCACGGGATCAAAAAAGAATTTATTCTGAAGTTTTGCAACATGGTAAAGTAGCTTCTTTAGCATTAAAGTCCCTTTAATTTAGCTAGTTAACTGTATTTTATCATTAAATATATCATCATTTACTCTTATAAAAAACGAGAAATAAAAGCTCTTTTTTTAATTTGAAGTAAGAACTGAACAACAATTATGGGAGGCCATGCACCCGAGCCGAGCAGGTAAGTTGTGTAATCAATTCATCCTAACGTCGATGCAAAACAACAGCGAAGACTTATAGAAACAAAAAGAAACCGCATGTGCGCAAGTGAAATAGCAATGGTAACTAACACATTATTTTTAAATGCTTTTATGTGATTTAGTATTGCATTAAACAGAAAAAGTAGCGTAATGTATAATCAATAAAAGCAAACGCAGGCCAAGCTCTTAATCCAATAAGAGAACGCCTTTCAGGGAAGAAGAAGCCAATCATTCGCTTGTAGATTACAGTTCATTTGAACCATACAAGCACAAAGTGAAAAATTTGCTCTGCTCCTGACGGATCCCCACTTATTTGCGTACTTTTTTTGAATAAATAGTTGGTAAATACCTATGATTAGTTATTTTAAGAGATTAATTGTTCTTGGTGGACTTTTCAGTTGTTCACTACAAGCTCTCGTGTTCGACCACAACCACAAATATATTTCTGTAGATATCCTTCCTTTATGTACAGATAATGGCCAAATTATACTCGAATATACAAATACGTCAGATCAGGATTTACTTGTTGACCCTAGATTTTTGGATAGTGAGCTATTTGATGCTCATAATGCGGGTATATCCATCGGCTACTATGATGGGAAGTCAATAAGAACAAAACGCTTAAAACCAGAACATTATTATGGTTCTAATTGGTTCCCACTTTCAGTTGGACAATCAGTTAGACATGAAATTGATTTAAGGGATTATGCCGAAGATTCTATTGATTATGGACAGCCTGTTTATCCTGTTTATAGTGGTTACAACATCAAAATAATTACAGTTGATGAAGGTCAAGAAGTTTACCTAAGTGTAAACACTTATGACGATTATGAAAATGATGCTATAGAGCCGGAGTGCTTTTTAATCAAATGATGCAATCTGTATACAGAGCAATATCTAAGGCTCTGTAACTACTCACTCATACAAAAGCACTAATAGCTCAGATTAGGATTGAGAGAATTAAGTGAGTGTGATTATGATTAAGTGGGATTAGAGTATGTCCCCACTTACTGCAAAACGAAATCAGCGTAGCCATTACAAGATAAGTTGTGTAATCAATTTATCCTCACATCAATGCAAGGCAACAGCGAAAACATACAAAACAACAGGAAGCCAATCACGCTTGTTTCACTTAAAGGATTATGTGATTACATGATGTTAAGAACCTTCTGTACCTTATTTCTCTTTTTCAGCCCAATAGCACATTCAGAAACTGAGCTTGAAATTGAAGAAGGCGTTAGCGAAAAAGCAGTAAATGCAATAGTCAGCAATTTCGAACAAGGCTTTACACAATATTATTTAGGCATGTATGTTCGCACATTGAAAAAGGCAACTGTATGTAGAATTGGACGTGATAAAGATGGGGTATTTTTAGTTCGTACTGGTTGCCATGATTATGGCTACAGGAGTTACGAAGTTAGATATCGTTGCCCACATATTGATGAAGCATGCTTTTGGGAGCTTGGCAGCAAAATGGCTATAGTACATACAGGACGACCATCTATTCGAAAGCGATAGCATTATGCCCCTTTCAAAGATTAAAATTTAGCTCGCTCTGACCACTTATTTTCAATTCAAGGATGAATAATGGATTTTACCTACCTCGTTTTAGCATTGGTATTTATCGTACTTATCAAGCTATTTACCGCCTTTATTAACCGTCCTCAGCAGTTAAGCTATCGTCAAAAAAGTAAATTATTCTCCCCTGCCGAACGCTCATTTTTAGGCGTTCTTGATACCGCCTGTGCAGATCAATATCGTGTATTTGCAAAAGTGCGTGTTGCCGATGTGCTTACGCCTGAAAAAGGCTTAAATCGTAGCAACTGGCAAACGGCATTCAATCGAATTTCAGCCAAGCACTTCAACTATTTACTGTGTAAACCCAACACCATGGAATTTATTGCAGCCATAGAGCTAGACGACAAAAGCCACAACAGCAAACGGGCTCAAAAACGTGATGCACTCATTAACGATGCTTGTGAAAGCGCCCAGCTGCCACTCATACGATTTCCAGCCAAAGCAAGATATTCAGTGCAAGAAGTAAAGCAAGTCATAGAGCAGTCTTTAACGCCTGAAATCAAAGGTCGCCATCAGAAATGCCAGAACCTAACTCCACTATGTAACAAAATGAACAAAAGGATTTAATTCTAAATATTAGCACTCTTTTATATTCAAATTTTAAATGCTAACTTAAAGGGTGTTCAAAAAAGCACCACTTTATTTTTAGGAGTTTTCAAATGGATTTGATAATTAAAATTTTACTCGTAAGCTGGGTTTTATTTACAGTCTCAGGATGTGCCACAAGCCAGAAAATTGATGCTGGTACAGGTAAAGAAAATTCTGGAAATTCAAATACTGATATTCAAATGAAGTTTCTTGATGTATTGCAATTTACAACGATTAAAGAAATCAAAGAAAAAACGCCTTCAACAATACCAATGAACGGCTTATATACTCGCATTAAAATTTTACCTATTCTTTCACAAAATGATTGTGTTAATAGCAACTGCACTATAATTCCATACCCTTACAAACAGCGAAATTGGCTTTCTAGATTTTTTGTAGATAATAAAATGTCTATTAATGCCAGCATTATGTTTTCAGCAGGCAACTATAAGAGCACTATTCCCTTAACAAGTATCGAAAACATAAGCACATGGAGTGAAGGTAATAGTTGGCTGAGAAATATAACTTTTTCAAATACTCATGAACCATTATTCCTTGTGCCAAATGGTATAGCCTCAGCAAGCACAACTTTTCGCTTACAATCGATAGAAGAAAATGCACCACAGTCAGGGGCTATTTTAGATCTTGCCGTAAACGCTATCGGCTTAGTCGCTCCAACTGCTGGAATTCTAACGAGCATAAATGAAAATGATTTTAAAGCAAAAGCAGCAGCTATTGACTCAACTTTAAAAGGAGTTTTTTCAAAAAATTTAACTGAAGACGTAACCTTTTCGATTAACCTATCCAATTGGTCAGATGAAAGAAAATATCGCGCAAGTCTTGTGCTACCTTACCAAGGAGAAGATTGGGACAGTGTCAACAAAGGCATTGTTGGCGTTTGGGAAATCTCTGCTGAAGCCCCAAAACCAAGTATTTTTTACGATATTCATGTTTGTCCAGAAGATAAGCCAACAGGAAAGACATGTAAATCTACAGTCGATGCTGCCGTTAGTGAAGTATTCACTAACTTCAAAAAAGCACCTAAGTATGCAGAGGTACTTGGCAAATCACTCGGTTCTAAAAGCACAGATAAATTTACCTCGATTCAAAGCATAATCATTCAACTACCTGAAGTTGTAAAGCTTCAATCTAGCGATTACGCATCCAACTTATCCGCGATACAATTAGCTAATGTTAATGCTGCTTGTGCATCAATACAGAATCAGATTAATTTGCTAGGTTTATCTCAATTTGACAGTCAATTGGTCATTTGGTCTGCATTTAACGGAATACCGAGCATTCCATTACAGCCCAGCGAGATTATAAAACATCAAGCAACTTTAAAATCTTGCCAAATGACGATTACAAATCTCACTTAAACAGATTATAGCGCCTCAACTAATAGCTAAATTCATAAGTGACACAAGTGGGGACAGAGTCTGACGACACCCCACTTATTCACTCCCCTCACCTACAAGCCTATTCGCTCAAATCAGTCAACCTAAAGCGAAAACTCCGCAGCAGTTACAAGATAAGTTGTGTAATCAATTCATCCTCGCGTCGATGCAAGACAACAGCGAAGACTTACAGAAACAAAAAGAAGGCGCATGTGCGAGTGTAAATTAGCAATGCTGCAACTAACATATTATTTTTAAATACTTTTTATGTCAGTTTTATGCACTAAAGCATTGCATTTAACAAAACAAATAGCGTAATGTATAACCAATAAAAAACACACGCAGGCCAAGCTCTTAGTCCAATAAGAGAACGCCTTTCAGGGAAGAAGAAGCCAATCATTCGCTTGTAAAAGTTCAGCTCAATTGAGCCACACAAACACAAGATGAAAAGTCAATTCTGTCTCCAATAATTATTGCTTCACAAATGAAATAACTAATGAAGATAAATAAAAATTCAACAACCTTCCTTCAGCTTAAAAGAACTTATTTGTTTTTTAAAAGAAAATACAAACAGAAACTCAATAAAGCTAGAAAAAAAGAAAATAACTCATATATAACTACTCATTTTTACATGCGTAAAAAACACATCTCTGCATATCAGAGTATCGGTGGTAAGAGTGCTAGAGTTAAAAGTAATCGAAGAAAGCATACTCTATTGATACCTAAAGTTTTTACTTTATATAACGCACCAGAAAATGTTTTGATGATTACAAAAGAAGTTGCAGACCTAATAAATCATAAGCATATAAACCACTTACATATAGATCATCGAAAATGTGAACAACATGATTTATCGGCAGAGTTATTACTGGCAAATGCAGTCCGCAGTTTAGATGCTTTAAAGACAAAAAATGGAGCTAGATTTAAAATTTCTGGCAACTTCCCTGAAAATGAAAAAATGAAGCGTTTGCTTAGTTCTATCGGAGTCGTTAAAGAGACTGCAGCAAAAAGGTATCACCTAAACAACAAGAATGACTTAAAATTATATAAAAAAATCAGTGACCCTAATGAAAAGGAAAGCTTATTTTCAAATAATAGAAAAAAAGATGCAACCACTGAGTTTGTCCCTTATATAGATGATTGCTTGAGCTTTATTAATGCAAGAATGGATAGAGAAGAGTCTACAAAGCTTAACCATTACCTTGGCGAGGTCTTGGGAAATGCTGAAGAACACTCCGGAGAAAAGCTGTGGACATTACTTGGATATTTAGATGCCAAAAACCCTGATGATCTTTATTGTGAAATCGTAATCTTAAATATTGGCAAAACTATTTATCAAACTTTTGATGAAAAGAGAAATGTAGAAATCGTGAACGGTAGTTGGCAATCTTATCTAGCCAAGCATTTAGGGAAATTAAATGAAGAACAACTTACATTAGTGCACTCTATGCAACAGAATATTTCTAGTAAGCTAGACGAACAAATTGATAGAGGGCAAGGTTCAAAGCATTTAATAAACCTATTTCATCACTTAACGGAAGAGTGTAATAGATTAAATCTTGAAAACAATGTAACAAGTAGCTCTAAACCTCAAATGCTAATTTTGTCAGGTGGTGCTATGCTTAAGTTTGACGGAACTTATAAACCAAGTGAAGACTCTAAAGGTCTAATGCGGTTTGCATTAAATTCTGAAAACAGTATAGAAATTGAACCAGATGAATGTTATATTCCAAGCCTTCGTCATGGAGTAGCATTCCCTGGCACTACTATCTATATAAGGTTTTCATTACAGCAATCAGAGTTGGTTTCTTTATGAAAACAAATAGGAAAAGTCCTGTGATAAATTTTGAGAAGTTAGGTGGACGCGTATACGTAGGTCGACCAGACGGCGTATTAGCAAGAAAATACTTCAAAATTGATGAGTATGAACAAGAGAAGAATTTCCCTGTAGAAATATTCTTCCCTGATAATGCTAGAACACTTACGAGTTCATTTTTTCTAGGAATGTTCGGTAACAGTGTAAGAACTGCTGGCAGTAAAGAGGGGTTTTTAACTCGCTTCAAATTTACAGCAAATAGCCAAATTATGGCAGAAGTAGACGCTGGAATTTCAGAAGCCTTATCAGCTAGGAAATAAAATTATCTACAAAATGTTCTTCATCTTTGTACTATTTACCTCTTTTGTTCAAGCTGATGAATACGAAGAGGTAAATTGTTTCTTAGATAAAGAACTGCACGATTGTTCAATTGAAAAAGCATCTAAAGGTAATATCAAAGTTAATTTAACATTAAGCCCACCGACAGCCTCACCTCCGAAAATATCTATAACACCAGAATTAAAGGCTACTGTAAATCAAGAAACTGCCCTGTGGAAAGATATAACCAGAATTATTATCGCAATAGGTGCAATAGTTGGTGTTTTCTTAAATTTATATAATATTTGGCTATTAAGAGTTAATCGGGCAAAGGACAGTAATAAAGACAAGTTCAGTTTTTGGCTTAAAGAAATAATCTTCCCTGAGTATTTGACACCAATACTCGAAAAACTGAAAACCTTGAATCTTAAATTCAAGGATATGACCACAAAGCCAGACATATATAGCGACGCTCAGAAGGATGATTTTCATCAAGTTTGGGTAGATTCAAAGTTAGAGCTTTCCCACTTGTTTACTAATGGGAAACAGCTACCATATCTCTCAGATTTATTTGATAGCTTGAATACTAAGTTGAATAAATTAGATGAACAATTAGTAAGACTCTTTTATTCTAGCGAGGTAGCAGTTGTTCCTGACTCTGAAAGCTGTAGCGAAATTAAAGAAGAAAATCAACAAAACTTCAAAGGTACTGAACTATCAGATTTAATGAGTGATATTTATACAAGAATCAACACGGAACAACAGAAGTACGACAAATAATATTACCTCAAGCTACTGTCCTAAGTCATACTTCTAGTAAAGTAGCCATAATATTAACTAAACTAACTTTCCAACAGCATCTAAAATTCGCACTTGATGCCGTATTACAGAGAACCAGTTTCCTATAAAAAAGCGAACCAATCGGTTCGCTTTTTTCGTTATAAATAGTCTAACTTCGATGACGTCAGCTACCTCGATAATTGCGTCGCTGGCGATGCTAGTAAAAGGCGAACCGAAGGCTCTAGCGCGGAGTTGACTGGTGTCAATGAGCACTGGAGCCGAGGTTCAACGCAGTAATAGCGAGCCCAAGCAGCAATTATTCGTAATCAGAGATAGGTACGCAAGAACACATCAAATTACGATCCCCATAAACATCATCAATACGATTAACCGTCGGCCAGAACTTATTCGCCTTAACCGCTGCACTTGGGAACACGGCTTCTTCACGGCTGTATGGGCGTGAGTCAAACTCGCTGTCCATAATATCAGCGAGGGTATGCGGTGCATTGTGCAGTGGGTTGTTGTCACTTGGCCACTCGCCTGCTTCGACTTTAGCGATTTCGCCGCGAATTGAGATCATTGCTTCTACGAAACGGTCTAGCTCAACTTTTGACTCTGACTCTGTTGGCTCAATCATTAAGGTGCCCGCTACTGGGAAGCTCATGGTTGGCGCATGGAAACCATAGTCATTAAGACGCTTAGCGATGTCCATTTCGGTCACGCCAGATGTTTCTTTAAGTGGGCGCAGGTCGATAATACATTCGTGAGCAACACGGTCATTACGGCCAGTGAATAATACTGGGTAATGGCCTGATAGCTTTTTCATCACGTAGTTGGCATTTAATAGTGCCATTTGCGTAGATTGTTTCACGCCTTTAGTACCAAGCAGCTTAATGTACATCCAGCTGATTGGGAGGATGCTAGCACTGCCGTATGGCGCGGCAGAGACTGCGCCGTTGTTGTCGCTTTCACGGCCTGGTTTAACGATTTGATGACCTGCAACAAATGGCGCTAAATGCTTTTTGATACCGATAGGACCCATACCTGGTCCGCCGCCGCCATGTGGAATAGCGAAGGTTTTATGCAAGTTAAGGTGCGATACGTCTGCGCCGATAAAGCCTGGTGACGTTAAGCCAACCTGTGCGTTCATGTTGGCGCCGTCAAGATACACTTGACCGCCATGTTGATGCACGATTTCACAGATCTCGCTAATTGATTCTTCATACACACCGTGAGTCGATGGGTAAGTGATCATGATGCACGATAAGCTGTCAGCAAGCTCTGCGGCTTTTGAACGTAAGTCTTCTAAATCAACGTTGCCGTCTTTATCACACGCTGTCACAACCACTTTCATGCCTGCAAGCTGGGCTGACGCTGGGTTGGTACCGTGAGCAGATTGTGGGATTAAACAGATGTCTCTGTGTCCGTCGCCACGTGACTCGTGGTATTTCTTAATCGCAAGCAGACCAGCGTATTCGCCTTGTGCGCCTGAGTTAGGCTGGATGCATACTGCATCGTAACCTGTGATGTTGACTAAGAAGTCAGATAATTCGTTGATAAGCTGAGTGTAACCTTCAGCTTGGTCAAGTGGACAGAATGGGTGCATGTTAGCAAATTCTGGCCAGCTTACCGGTAGCATTTCAACAGCCGCGTTCAGCTTCATCGTACATGAGCCTAACGAAATCATTGAATGGTTAAGGGCTAAATCTTTGTTCTCAAGACGCTTGATGTAGCGCATCATTTCAGTTTCGCTTTGGTAGCTGCTGAATGTTGGGTGAGATAAGATTTTGTCGTGACGGATAAGCTCAGCAGGGATTGAACCTTTGCCTTCGCCAAATGCTGCGCCATTAATGATGTCGGTGTCGATGGCAGTCACAGCAAGCTTGTGCCCTTCACCTAAAATGACATCAAATAACTGTGCAATATCTTCACGGGTGGTGGTTTCATCTAAGCTGATACCCACAATGCCGTCAGCATCGATACGTAGGTTCATTTCGGCGGCTAATGCACGTGCATTAACGGCGTCAACATCAAGCCCTTTTAATGAAACCGTGTCAAACCATGTGTTGTTAACCAGCTCAACACCTTTGGCTTTAAGACCCACGGCTAAAATGTCAGTTAAACGATTAATGCGGCTGGCGATATTTTTAAGGCCAACTGCGCCATGGAATACAGCGTAAAACGACGCCATATTTGCCAGTAGGATTTGTGCGGTACAAATGTTTGAGTTGGCTTTTTCGCGGCGAATGTGTTGCTCGCGCGTTTGCATTGCCATACGCAGTGCTTTGTTGCCACGAGTGTCTTTTGATACACCAATAATACGACCTGGCATTGAACGCTTATGTGCGTCACGAGCAACGAAAAACGCGGCGTGTGGCCCGCCGTAGCCCATTGGTACGCCAAAACGCTGTGCGCTACCAAATACGATGTCTGCGCCCATTGAGCCAGGTGATTTAAGCAGCACCAGTGACATGATGTCAGCAGCAACGGTGACAATAGCTTTCTTTTCAGCAAGCTTAGCAAACAGTTCTGTGTTGTCGGTGATTTCACCATGGCGGTTGGTGTATTGGAATAATGCGCCAAATAGTTCGTAGTTAGCGGCTTCTTCAGCTGGCCCTACAATCACTTCAAAACCGAAACATTCAGCACGGGTTTGCACAACATCTAATGTTTGTGGGAACACATCATCTGCCACAAAGAAGATATTCGCTTTTTTGGCTTTAGAGACACGCTTAGCCATGGCCATTGCTTCAGCAGCGGCGGTCGCTTCATCAAGCAGTGACGCTGATGCAAGGTCAAGACCGGTTAAGTCCATCGACACTTGTTGGAAGTTTAAAATTGCTTCTAAACGGCCTTGAGCGATTTCTGGCTGGTAAGGGGTATAGGCAGTGTACCAACCCGGATTTTCAAACACGTTACGTAAAATGACGTTCGGTACTTCAGTACCGTAGTAGCCCATGCCGATGTAGCTTTTGAATACTTTGTTTTTATCAGCAATGGTGCGGATGTAGGCTGTGCCTTCCGCTTCGCCACATGAATCACCAATGGTTAACTCTTGCGGTAAACGAATTGACCCAGGCACAGTTTGTGCGGTTAAGTCTTCAAGCGACTCAGCGCCAACGTAGTTCAACATTTCTTGTTGTTGAGTTTCGTTAGGGCCAATGTGTCGGCTTAAAAATAATTCGTGTTGCTCTAATTGAGTTAGGGTTTGCTTTGTCATGAGAAGTCGTGTTCCAAATCTGCCAGAATCAAGCTGTAGGGCATTAAACTGGTCTAGGGAAAAATGTTGTTGTGCAATACTTTAAAGGTGAGCGGAAGGATCGCTAAAACCTTTAAAAAAAGTTAAAAGGCAAAACAAAAAGAAGCTCCCAAGGGAGCTTCTCGTTAGCGTCGACGATTATTCTTCGTCGATCACTTCTTGGTAACCGTCAGCGTCTAACAAGTTAGCCACTTCAGCTTCATCAGATGGCTTAACGCGGAAGAACCAACCTTCGCCAAACGCTTCACTGTTTACTAATTCTGGTGAATCTTCTAATGCTTCGTTTACTGCAACAACTTCACCAGAAATAGGCGCGTAAATGTCTGATGCTGCTTTAACTGACTCAGCTACAGCGCAATCTTCGCCAGCCGTCACAGTGTCGCCTACTTCTGGTAATTCTACGAATACCATGTCACCTAATAGCTCTTGTGCATGCTCAGTGATACCCACTGTGAAGGTGCCGTCTTCTTCTTTACGGATCCACTCATGAGATGAAGCATATTTAAGTTCAGCTGGAATGTTGCTCATTGTCGTAATTCCTATATCTATAAATTTAAAGCGCAATTATTAGTATTATTTGGGTTAATGGGATAAGTGCTTAATCAGCACCTCTTTAACGATTGACTGATATTATCTAAATAAGTGCTTATACCAAAATATGTTAGTCGCAAAATGCGCAGAAAAATCGATTAAATTTGAGGAGCCTGCACGGAGTTGATAAGCATCAATGAGTACAGGCGACAACAAAGTTAAACTATTTAGCCAGCATTTAGCACTAACATTAAAATGCTTGTTTACCGTTTCTTACAAAACTTGGTGCGATAACTTTAACCGCTACGCGTTTTTTGCGCATTTCAACTTCTGCGGTGTCGCTAATACCCTTAGGTACGCGTGCCATGGCAATAGAATAGCCTAAAGTTGGCGAGAAAGTCCCGCTGGTGATCGAACCTTCATGTTCAACACCGTCTGCGTCAGTGAAAAACACTGGCATGCCATGACGAAGAACACCTTTTTGCTCCATCACTAGGCCGACTAATTTGTCTGGGCCCGCTGCTTTAATCGCAGTTAATGCTTCACGACCGATAAAGTCACGGTCTTCTGGCTCCCACGCAATCGTCCAACCCATGTTGGCAGCTAATGGGTTAATGGTTTCATCCATGTCTAAACCGTAAAGGTTCATGCCTGCTTCTAAACGTAGGGTGTCACGTGCACCGAGTCCACATGGCTTAACGCCTGCTTCTAATAGTGCTTGCCATAAAGCTTCAGCTTCAGCTTCTGGGACGATAATTTCGTAACCTGCTTCACCGGTGTAACCTGTAGTCGCAATAAATAATGACTCAGACTGCACACCAAAGAACATTTTCATGCCTTCTACTGCAGCGTTTTGCTCAGCAGAGAATACTTCAGCCGCTTTCGCTTTAGCATTTGGGCCTTGAACGGCAATCATTGCCAGCTCTGGACGCTCTGTAATCGTCACATCAAAGCTTGCTGATTGCTTGTCCATCCAAGCTAAGTCTTTAACACGCGTCGCTGAATTAACCACCACGCGGTAATGAGTATCGTTAAGGTAATAAGTAATAAGGTCGTCGATAACACCTGCGTTGTCATCAAGCATGCCACTGTATAGGGCTTTGCCAGGCACTTTAAGCTTAGCAATATCATTTGCTAATAATTTACGTAGGAATGCACAAGCCTCAGTACCTGTCACATCGACAACCGTCATGTGTGATACATCGAACATACCTGCGTCTTGGCGCACAGCGTTATGTTCTTCAATTTGAGAACCATAGTTAAGTGGCATATCCCAACCGTGGAAATCGACCATCTTGCCATTTGATTCTAAGTGCTTGTTAAAGAGTACAGTTTTATTAGCCATTATTATCTCTTTTTTATGAGCCTTCTGGAGGTGAAACGAATGAAGGCATTTTATAAATGCGCCAAAATTATACCCATAGGGTTAATTTTGTATAGTAGGAAATTTTCTAATCCGAGGGAATTAACATTAGTTTAACTAATGCGAAGGGTGTAGTTTTTTTACAAGTATTTCATCCACTTCGGCCGATCCCCTGATATATAACAAGTTTTAGGCCGAAGGGAAGGTGATATTTTAGTCACGACATAACTTAGGAAGTTTGAGTTTATTGCCTATAGCCTGTTTGATGAACACTGTTTTTAGTCCAGCGGCATTATCAATTAGGTTTAAGCCCAGATCACGAAAGGCTTTTTTGAATGGATTACTGCCAGCAAAGAGTCGTTTAAACCCTTCCATCGCGGTTATCATTTCAATGGCTTCGGCTTTACGGTATCGCTCCAGTGCTCGTAAATTGGCGTAGTCACCAATATCTTTACCTGCCTCATGCAAGTTGGTGACAGTGTCAACAATGCTCGCGGCATCTAAAAAGCCTAGGTTCACCCCTTGTCCAGCTAATGGATGAATGGTGTGCGCCGCATCGCCAGCTAACACCAAACGATGGCGGGCAAAGTGGCGAGCATAGCGCATACGTAATGGATGTGATTGACGCTCGCTAACCAGTTCACAAATGCCTAAACGACCATCAGATGCGGCAGTTAATGCTTTCGAAAATTCTGCAGGCGATAAAGCAAGGAGCCTTTCAGCCTCTTGCGGTGATACTGACCAGACAATTGAGCACAAGTTATCTTCATACAGCGGCAGTAATGCTAACGGGCCGTCGGCCAGAAAGACCTGACGAGCGGTATCTTCGTGGGGCTGTGCGGTGCGAATGGTTGCCACAATGGCATGATGACCATAATCCCAAAATGTCAGTGGAATTTGGCATTGACTGCGCACCCAAGAGTTTGCACCATCAGCTGCAACCACCAAGGCTGCACTTAAATTATCGCCATTATCTAGCGTCAGCCAAGATTCACGTTCACCAAAAGCCACACGTTCTAATCGCTGGCCTTCAAGGTGGGTGATATTGGCAAGCTCCGCGGTGCGCTTAGCTAAGGCGTAACTAATAGCCTGATTTTCGATAATAGCACCCAGAGAAGGCTCACTAATACTCGCTGCATCAAAAGCAATTTTGCCTAGACCGTCTTTGTCCCAAACGGCCATTTTTTGATAAGGGGCCGTACGGGCTGAGTCAATGTATTGCCATGCACCTAAGTTAGTAAGTAATCGCTCACTGGCTTTGTTAATCGCGCTTACTCGAAGGCGTGGCTCACCTGTTACGGCCTGTGTTTGGCCAGCATCTATCACCACGACGTTTAAGTCGGCCTCAGCTAAACCAATGGCAGTGGCTAAACCAACCATACCGCCACCAACAATGGCTACATCATAGGTCTGAGTTTGAAACATGTTAGTCCTTCATTTGATTCAGCGAGTGTAAACCCAATATACGTTAACTGGCTTATGCCGTTTTATAGCCCATGGCTTTATGGGCAATTGGCGTTTTCAACGGTGGGCACCATGATAATAATCTTAACCCTAAACTGCGCCCTGCCACTAATGGCCAATACTGATTTGAGAAGCCACGCACTAAAAATTCAACATTGTTAATGGTATTACGGCGATCTTCTTCACGCAGATTCAAATAATGATGGATCAGCGAATGTTGACCAAGATCTAATGCTTGTTTAGCTGTGATGCTGTCACAAATAACCGTTTCGATGGCATCGATTAACCCAACCACATCACGTAAACCTAAGTTAAAACCTTGACCTGCTATTGGGTGTAACGTTTGCGCAGCGTTACCAATAAATACACTGCGATGGTAAATCGGCCTTGGCATATACGATAGGGTTAATGGGTAGCTGACTCGCTCTCCTACATCGGTAAAACGCCCTGCTCGATTGCCAAAGGCACTTTGCAGCTTGGCTAAAAACTCAGCTTTAGAGACGGTTTTCATTGCTTGCGCTTGCTCACTATCAAGCGCCCATACTAAAGAAAGCCTTGGCTGTTGTGCATTTGACTCAAGCGATACGGACGACATTGGCAGTAAGGCTAATGGGCCAGAGCCTGTGAAGCGCTCGTACGCCCAGCCATCATGTGGCTTATCAGTTTGCACATTGGCAACCAAAGCAACTTGCTCAAAATCCACTTTCTCGATGTCTTGCTTTAATGCTTGGCGCACTTTTGATTGTGCACCATCAGCAGCCACCAGCAAGGCGGTACGAATTTTCTGACCGTTATTTAATGTTAGGGTATGGCCACTGGTATCTGTTTCTAACTGCTCAAGCCTTGCAGGGCAATGCAGTTGAATATCCTGCTGCTTTAACTCATCAAACAGTACTTTGCCGACTTTAGCCAGTTCCACCACTTGTCCCATTGAAGGCAAAGAAAACTGCGCAGCATTCAGTTCGGTCATACCAAAATGACCACGGTCTGAGATATGAATGTTTTCGATACTTGTGCCAAGACTGGCAAGCTTTGGCCAAATGCCTAACCGCATTAACTCAAACACGGAGCCATGCGCTATTGCAATTGAGCGAGCATCAAAACCTGGGTGCTGTGAGTCTGGTTGCTGGGCTTCAATGATGGCGATAGATAACGGACGCCCTAATTGCTGTTGGTATTTAGCCGATAGCTGCGCAAGTCCTAAAGCTAAACTGGCGCCTGCCATTGCGCCGCCAACAATGGTGATATCAACGTGCGTTACTGCGGGTGCTGAATTAGCGCGACGCTCGGTACTAGAACAAGAATGGGATAGCTCAGTAGCATCGTTGTCAGCTTGGTTTATTGACTGGGTCATAACACGAATTCTTTTTATTATTAGGGCGTACTTTTAGCAATAAAAGGCATAGGTTATCTATGCCTTACTCGCACCATTAATGTAATGGTGAGGTCGCGTCTGTTTCATCAAGTGGTATTTCTGGACCAAATTCTGAGTAACATAATACCGCAGCCATTCTGACAAATTCGTGTAGCTCGATGAAAGCGGCTTCTGATTCATCATCATCACTGACATCAAATTCAACTTGGGCAATTGCACCTAAGTCCTGAATGATTTCACGTACATCAGATGATGCGCCATTGAGCTTTGGCTGAATAAGTGCAATGGCAGTTAAATAACTTTGAACCCATAAAGCTAAACATTCTAAACGTTGGCTTAATGGCTCTTCTTCTTCAGGTAGTAATGGCGAAAAACCAAATTCAGCATCACTTAAACGGGTTGCAGTATCTTTAAATAACTCGCCAATTAATTGCTGCAGCTCTGTGGTTAAAGGTTGGCCGTCATTCATCAGTTCAAGTAACGGTGATAACCAAGCCGTATTCGCTTGCTCTACCCCACCACAAATTAATCCGACTAATGCGCCATGCACCTCAACTGGGTGCTGACCTATTTCTGCAGAATCTAGGGCTTTTTTTAGTTTTTCGATACATAAAGAAGGAGGGGTTGCCATGGTATTTTTCCAATAAATAAACAATCTGCTGCAATGCTAGCAGAGTTAATAACTGCCACCAAATGCTACAGCGAAAGTCGTTAAAATAATTCGTCAATCTGTTAAGTATAAAGCACCTTAAGCCAATTAGCGTAATTCAGGCTCGTTTTACAATGCCGCCAAGAATCAGCATTTGACTAAAAGGGATTTAATAAATCAAAAGCTAATATTAACGGTCTCAAATATAACTCGATGAACTAAACGATTTTCAATAAACAACGTATCCTTAATAGTGTCTAAAACAAAAGCGCTTGGCGGCTAAACGAGAGTGAACAAACAGTAAATGCTCATTCATCAAGCAAATAGCGCTAAAGCGGGCAAGTTACCTTGCACTTTTAATATGGGCGCTATATAGTCCGCAAACAGGCTAGTTCCTCTGTTAGTGATGCAAAACAACTGTTGGATCACACCGATAAACGCTTTCATGCTAAAGCGTTACAGTCAGAGGGAAGAGTAAACTGCTACAATTTTTATTTTAGACAAATAAGGATCTTCAGCGACTTATGAGTAACAGTGCTATTGATATTTCCCTATTAGGGCGCACCTACTCTATCGCTTGCCCGAAAGGACAAGAGGAAGCGTTGCGCTCAATTGCCAAAGGCGTTGAGCAACAGCTAACCAACTTGAAGGCACGTACCAATAATTTAAGCCGTGAAGAATTAGCCATTATGGCCGCGCTGAATATTGGCTACGAGTTACATGAAGAGCAGCAAAAAAATAAACAATACATGGCGCAAATGGATGAGCGTATTTCTTTACTTCAGTCAACGTTGGAAAACTCGTTACTGGAACGTACCAAGGAAGATTAAATAAATTTTGACTTGTGTTGCTAGTTTGATGACTAACAACATGATTCGCACTGGTTTTGCTCCCTGGGGTATGCGCTTGTAGGTTATGTCCCTGTGCCGATATTTACAAACCCAGGGTGAATGTTTTCATTGACATTGTGTATGCTCGGCTTGTACCGAGAAACCTTAGGAGATGAACATTTTCCCGCCTTGAACCTACGGTTCAAGGGCTACACCGACGGTCGGTATTCTGGGGAGCATCCTAATAAAACAAGCCACCTAACTAGGTGGCTTTTTTATATCTGTGGTTAGCCAAGCGAATCAATGTTTGCCCTAACGAGATACGATAGTTCGCTTCACCTGCCCTAATCTGTCATCTATAAAGCCAATCATAAAACACCGATTAACATCGCTTATTAAAACACCTAGCTTGATAATAAAATGTATCAAAAGATAAAGCCTATGTGAGACAAAGTAAGCAACTTGGAATGTACTTTTAAATACACTTGTTAAAGTTAAGGTTAATATTGTTTTACATAAAACAATGCGGTATAAAGTTTTCAAAATTAATAACTTGCACTTAGGGATTATGACAAGTCGCCTCTTAAATTCTGCCGTTCTTTATTCACTTTTAGTTTCAACGTTGTTTTTAACCGGATGTAAGTCAACGCCAGAACCTCAACAACCCGCTTATGTTATTCCTGCTGCAATCTCGCATTTACCCCTTGATGCTGCAAATCAAGGCTTAGACATTGTCGACATACAATTAGCCCTTGGCGATCGCAACTTATACCTTGCCGCAAACGGTAACATCAAAATGATATCGACGGCGCAATGTCCGCTCGATATTTCAGCCCATCGCGGTGACTTTCGTCAACCAGAAAGTAGCTATAATGCGATAGCAGCGGCGCTTAATGACAATTTTAACAGTGTCGAAATTGACGTCATGCTGCTTAAAGATGGCACTTGGGTCAATCATCACGATAGCCAAACTGGGCGTGCAACAGTGCATTATACAGGTGAGCGATACAAGATTGAGCGCATGAACCGCAAAGAGTTCGGCCAATTAAAATTGCGTGATAAAAACACTAACGCGCTTTTAAATGAACGCCCGATCACCGCAGCTGAATCATTTAAGGTTTTTGCGGCATACCGTGCTCCATCACAAAAGCTAAATGTGGAAATAAAATCCGACGCTAACGGCCAAGCGTTAGTTGATCTTGATAACATGTTGCGTAAGTACATTGGCTTGAGTGGCTTTTACTACTCCGCAGCAGATAAAGATACCTTATACAAACTACGAGGTATTAACCCATATGTTTACCTTGGCTTTGTCCAAGGCGGTCACCCAACTAGCGTAGAAAAGCTTCGCAGCGATTTACGCAAAGGGGTCAAAAACGATGCTTACTACTTAGATAATCAAGACGATCTTGAATTAGCGGGTCGATACGGAACGAAGCGCTATCGCTCTCGTTATCAAGATTATACAAGCACAAGTGCGCTTAAAAAGCTGCAAAGTAAGTTAGGGACTAATTCAGGCTTACACCTTGATATTCGTAGTTATATGCAAAGCCCTGGGGTAAAAAGTCGTGCTAAGGGTTTAGGTATGAAGGTGTATACCTACTCGATTAATGGCACCGATTATCATCAACAACAGCTTTTAACACTTAGCCATAACACTTTGCCTGACGGCGTCATTGTTGATGCTACGCCATACAAAATTTGTCAGCGACTATTTAAGGCTTCTGTCCCCGCTAAACGCTACCAACCATTAAGTAATATCGGCCGTTATATTGCCTCGTTGCCACAAGATGCTGATTTTGATCGCTTTGAAGAAATGTTGGGCTACCAACAAGAAGGGTATTATTTATCACTCAATTCGGGGCTTAAATCCATTGTTAAGGCCAAGAAAGTGACCACTAAAAACACCACACCAACACCGCTATTAGAGCATGGTTTTCCAACCATTACAGATGAAAAGCTGGAACACAAAACAGGTGAAACCATTATTTTAACCTTGCCTGAAAATGGCACTCAATAGCCGTTTAGCTGTTAGATAAACAACCAATAAAAACAACAAACAATAATAAAACTAAAAAATGACTGACAATAAAAAAAGCCCATTTGCGACGAGTTTACTCGACCAAACACCAACACAGCAAAAAATGCAGGCTGCTGAAAAACAATTAAAAAAAGTACAAAAGAAACAGCATTCTCAGGCAACAAAAGCGGCAATCCATAAAGAGCGTGAAGCGCAAATCACCAAATTAGGTAAGCCCTTTTGGTGGATGCTTTTCATGTTTATTTGCTCAATCCTGTATCTGTTTCCCGAAGCTGTGTTCAATGCCGCTTTAACCGAAGTCGCAGGCGGTAAAAACTCGTCAGAAGAAGACTTACGCGCAGTGGAGCTATTTGGTCGTACTATCAGTGGTATTGGTGTCACATTATTACTCGCCGATATGCTGCTCAAGGGTAAGCGTGTCGCTCGAGTCGGTAGAGCCTTGGGCCACTTTGCATTGATTGCGATTTTGGTGTGGCCGACAGTATTTTTTGGACAAAAGTGGTTGGTTGATCATTTTATCATTGATGCCTCAACCCCTGCTGAACGCCAGCAGGCTTATTTGTCGCAAATACTGCGTAGCGCACTCATTGAAAAGTCGATTCAATTTGAAGGGATTAATTACGATCCCGATTCAGAACATAACGCGACCGAAAAAACCTTCTTATCGGTTTTTGGTGGCCTTGTTTATGCTGACGATAAGTTAGTTGATGATATCAAAGAAAAGAAACGGATGATCATGGAGAAATTTGTCCGTGATCGTGCCCTGTCTCGATTTGATGAACACTACGCAAACTACGATGATTTTCGTCAAACCCTACGTAGCCACTATAAAGAATATGCTCAAGGTTCAAACGATTATAACCAAGCTATAAGTACCGCTCCAAGCCGCTCTGATGAATATTGGTTAGATACCCAAAACCAAGTTAAACAAGGTTGGGAAAAGTATCAAAAAGGCGTCAGTGCTTACGAAGGAAGAGTCGAGTCGAGAGCGCAAAAAATTGCCCCTAAAATGTATGACTTTTTTGAGCGACGTAATAAATGCGCTGACATGAAAAAAGGCAGTCGCAAAGACAATTGTTATGAACGTCTACAAAACGGTTATGACAAGGAAATCGCCAAATACAGCATTCCTTATATTCCACCTGATGATTGGTTAATCCGAGAGGAAATATCAACCTCTGAAAACGTAGGTAATTCTATTATCACTGGCATTATGACCTTTGGTCTATTCACTGCAATGCAAGCCGCTGATGCTGCAACGGGCGGTGATGGTGGCTTTAAAGATCATCGCATGGTGTATACCAATGATGTTAACCATTATAAAAATGTCTTAATGGTCAAAATGGAGCCTGATTTTGTTAAAGAATCTGGCGGCTACCCGCTAGGTATCAGCACTATTCATGAATTTAGACATCATCAACTGACTAGCACTAAGGTCAATAACACCCTAAAACAAAAAGGGCTGACATTACCATCAACTTGGGTGATGGCAGACCGAACAAGCTTTGATAATGCCGTAGCAAACAAAGTCCGCCAAGAGGCGGATAATCGCTGGCGCTCGACTATGAAAAACAAAGGCTTGGATATGCCACCTAATTTAAGTTGGCAGCAATTCCAGCAACAAGGAGATATTCAAAAACGTATTGAGCGCCAAATGAAAGAGCTGTATATCAGCCCAACGCTTGCTGACTGGAATAACCGAGAATTTAAACAGCGCATTATTGAGCCCAATATTCAGCGTAAAACCACTGAATATCTCAATGTACTTGAAGCCCAACAAGCCGAATTTGCAGATGGCGGCGCCTTTGAGTCCACAGGTAAGTCGGCATTACGTGCGACCATAGTGCCGCCAATATCGATGTCGATTAGTTTAGCCTTGGTGTTGTTAACCGTGTTAAAGCTGCCAATGAAAGCTGCTGAGTTAGTACAAGCTAGAAGAAAAACCAAGGATGATGGTGAGTCGCAAGAAGGCCAAAATAAAGTCAAAGCTGGCTATATCAAAGCGGGGATTTCTGCTGCGCTACTGTTATCGATTTTTGTGGTGCCAGTTACCCTAAGTAGCAATCAATACACAGTAAAAGACTCTGCTATGCATTACTTTTTTGAGCAAATGGAAAACAATGATTCAGCCGGTATTTCTTTTGCGCTTAAATGGTTACTGGTCACTCAACCGATAGTGCAACCTATTGGTGCCAGCATTGATGAATACCTGTTAATCACCAAAGGTTTTGATGCGATTAGCGAACCAATTAATCGATTCGATTTAGCCATATTACCTGAGCATGACACGAGTGCTCAGTCTAGCCCTGCTTCAGCAGCAAAAGCCTTATTACCATTAACCATTAATACCAATGTGGCTAATGCCAACATCGCAGTAATGAATATTAAACCCAAATATCAAACAGGCATGATGCTGCCACCAGGAGGCTATGACATTAAAGTCTCTGCCAGTGGTCATCAAGCTATTCGAACCTGGGTTTATTTAAAACCCGAAGAAACCGAATTCACGATTAATTTATAACGTATTTAACTGAGTTAAATCACCATTCACGCATTGATTGATAGGAAGTATTACGTGAGTAAACTAACGCAATTCCAGGACTTTATACGAAGTAATGGTAAAGACTTAACTGGTGTTGATGTACCAGTTGTATTGAGTAATGAAGAAGCTAAGTTACCAGAGCTTAACTTTACCTTTGGCTGGACCATTGAGATTGGTGTAAGCGAACATGAACATGGCGGGCATTGTCCATCAGGCATCAAGTGTGGCAGCGCCTCGAACGCTTACGACGATGCTAACAATAAAGCAAAAGAGTATGTCAGTGGTCAAAATTCATTATTTAACGATCGTTTCATCAAAATACTTGGCCCTGACGTTGCTGAAAACTTTTTAATCAAAGATCGTGGCTTAAAGTCTGCGCCAGAAACCTATGTCGGTAGCAAGGTTTGTTATAACTGTAGTGGCTCTGGGAAACAAAACTGCGGCAGTTGTCATGGCAGCGGTAGCACTTCCTGTAGCGGTTGTAGTGGCAGTGGCCGAAATCATGTGACTCGCTACGAGAATAACCGCACGGTTCATACCACTGAGACATGTTCATCATGCTGGGGCAGTGGTAGTAAAACCTGCTATAACTGCAGTGGTTCAGGCAAGGTGACCTGTCGTACCTGTGATGGTGGTGGTTACCTCTATTTCAGTTACACCATTGATGGTGAAGCTAAACGGAGTACAAAGTGGGAATATAACACCAGTGATTACCATGAGTGGACGTCTGATTACGTCAAAAAGACGGGACTTAAAATCGTTCACCACTTAGATGATATCACCGAAGTCGATGTTAAAGGCGCTTTGGACGGTTGCACCTTTATTTATGCTTTTAAGGCCAAATTACCGACTTTACAATTTACTGCCAACATCGATAACGTCGACACGACGTTGTGTTTTGGTGGTAACAAAAACAGCACGCATGATGCAGGTGGGGTATACGATCCTGCGGTATGGAGCGTGGCACAAAAACTCGCTGGCGGCAGTAAATCTAATGATAAAGCAGCCCTTTCAACACCCGCGGTTAAAAACATTATTGAAGCCAATGAAACTAACACCTCGATTGCATTATTAGAGGAGAACTGGGTTTCAAGTGATATTAAAGATGCGGTTGTTTCTAATTATCAAACCTTAGTGACTCAGCTTAAAAAGCAAAGTGTGAAAGGCATTGCGCCTAAAATGATTGGCAGTATGTTTAAATTCGCCTTTCTATTCCTAACAATAGGAATATTGTTTGCAGTCATGTACCCAACGTTTGCCCAAGAAACGGCTTATCGTATGAGTGTGACTCAAATCCCTGAATGGATGCTAGCATTAGTCACCATGAAGTTTGGCTTATTTGGCTTACCTGCATGGTGTAACTATCTGTTCATCATCGGTTTATTCTGGTTAAGCTATAAAGGTATTCAAAAGTGGTATTGGAAGAACATTGGTCAGGGCAAAATATGGCTTTTGGCGCTCAGTTTAACCTTATTGGTACCTCATATTGGATTCACCTTGTATTACAACGGTATTGAAGTGATTCAACATACCCTAGAAATCACCAATGCATTGATGGCTGCATCGTTATTAGTCGGCCTATATGTTGTCGTCATTGGCACAAAATTGCCGAATAAGTGGTACACAAAAGTAGCTGGATTTATCGCTGGTATTGGCGTGTATTGCGGCTTGCACTATGGCCTATTTATTCTCAATTCACGTATTGGTTTTATCGAAAACCATGACAGATACCCGTACGAGATGTTGCAGTCCTTACGCCCTGGCACCCTGTTTATGGCGGAAAACCTGATTGAATGGGCAATGTTGACTGTCATTTTTGCCTACTTCTTAACTCGTCGTCAGTTCTGGTTAAAAGCAAAAACTGAAGTCGCTGATTACGACAGCCCTGTATTATTAAAATCAATGAACATGGAAAAGTAGCGAGAAACACGGTTTGAGTGGCGAGCTAACTTACCGCTTTCAATACAAACCTGAGTTACAGCATGTGATATAAGACAACGCCGATGATGGTTATCATCGGCGTTTTATTATCATACCAGCGGCTGATTTTTCCCCATTTACACTCAAGCTGGTCAATCCATTGATTATCTTCTTTGATATTTTCACATATCAGGATAATCTGCATCTTGTAACATCATTTGTTCATATCGCTATTTTATCTTTCATTTGTAAGTGATGGAGAACTTCTCACCGATGAGCATGACGCGCTTTATGACTGGTTCGAGCCAATATCAGTCTGCCACAACAGCGAAACAACCTTCAATAACGTATTTTTCATCAGCTAGCCCAGCATCTGCAGAACCATCAGCATCTGCCGAGGTCATTTATCCGCATTCTTTTAATAGCCCAAGGGATGCTGAACCGTTATTCGACAGTCGAAATATGAGCCGAGATAGTATTCGTCGCCATATTCGTCAAGAACGAAATAGCATGGACCAAGCAGAGCAAAATCAGTTAGCGTTAATTGCCAGTCGCCATTTATTGTCGGAAATACAGCAAATTTCAGCCAAAAGAGTGGCCATTTATTTGGGGTTTGATGGCGAGCTTGCCACCAACAAATTAATTGAAGCATTGTGGAAACTAGGTGTAGAAGTGTATTTACCTCGTATACATCCTTTTGCTAAAGGGCATTTATTATTTGTCCGCTACAGCCCTGATACCGTAATGGTGAATAACCGCTTTGATATTGCCGAACCTAAACTGGATATTCGCCATATTATTACGGTAGATAAACTAGATATGATCGTCACGCCTTTAGTCGCGTTTGATGATAAAGGCAATCGAATGGGAATGGGCGGCGGCTTTTATGATCGCACATTAGCTCAGGTAAAAGGCAATAAACCATTAGCAGTGGGCTATGCCCATGATTGCCAACAGGTGAGTTATTTACCCGTGGAGTATTGGGATATTCCATTACCAATCATCATTACCCCAACCAAACGTATCGCCAACGACTGACCAATGGCTGCAGTTCACATAAAAAAACCGTTATTTTCATAACGGTTTTTTATTTTCAGCTAATCGCCAACTCAGCGAATATTGATGGTTAACGGCCTATTGCGTTGCTGCCGCTAATGCTTGAGATACGTCAGCAATAATATCGTCAATGTGCTCAATACCGACAGAGATACGAACTAAGTCTTCAGATACTCCCGCTTTAGCCAGCTCGTCTGAGTCTAACTGTCGATGTGTCGTCGTAGCAGGATGGCATGCCAATGACTTAGCATCACCAATATTGACCAAACGCAAAATCATTTGCAGTGCATCAATGAATTTTCCACCAGCAATTTTACCCGCTTGTGCATCACTGGCCTTAATACCAAAACTAATGATACCCGAGGCTTTACCTTGGGTAATCTTTTGACAGCGTTCGTGTTGGGGACTGTCGGTTAAGGCGGCGTAATTCACCCAACTAACCGATGGATGATCCGCTAGATACTCAGCAAGTGCCAATGCATTTTCACAATGGCGCTCCATTCGTAAGCTGAGTGTTTCAAGCCCTTGAAGTAATAAAAATGCACTTTGCGGTGATAAGGCTGCGCCAGTATTGCGTAAGGGAACTACACGGCATCGACCGATAAAGGCTGCAGGCCCAAAAGCTTCGGTATACACCACACCATGATAGGAAGGATCTGGCTCATTCAGTAAAGCAAACCGCGCTTTATTCGCTACCCAATCAAACTTACCCGAATCAATAATCACCCCACCAATGGTGGTGCCATGACCGCCAATGTATTTGGTTAATGAGTGAATAACGATATCAGCGCCGTGATCAATAGCACGACACAGTACTGGGGTTGCAACGGTATTATCAACGACTAAGGGTACACCGTGCTTATGCGCAATTTCTGCTAACCGCTGCAGGTCAACAACGTTACCTGCAGGGTTACCAATAGATTCACAAAAAAGTGCTTTAGTATTGTCATCAATTAATGCTTCAAGCCCTGCATAATCATCGTAAGCAGCCATCCGCACGTCAATGCCTTGGCGAGGTAACGTATGGGCAAATAAATTATAGGTGCCGCCATAAAGCTGGCTTGTACTAACGATGTTATCACCCACTTGTGTCAGCGCCTGAATCGCATAGGTAATGGCTGCCATACCTGATGCTACAGCTAGAGCTGCTATGCCGCCTTCGATTGCTGCAAGTCGCTGTTCTAGCACATCTGTAGTGGGGTTCATAATACGAGTATAAATGTTACCAGGCACTTTTAAATCAAATAAATCAGCACCATGCTGGGTATCATCAAAGGTATAAGAAGTGGTTTGGTAAATGGGCACTGCGGCGGCTTTGGTGGTGGCTTCTGATTGATAGCCGTGGTGTAAAGCCAGTGACTCCAGTTTCATCCCTTGAGCATTATTGTCTGCTGCCATGATAGACCCCTTCTAATCGTTCATCGTTGATAACGGAAAATTGATTGAACATTGCTGATTGTTTATCGCAGTGCTCAATCAAATCTGTATCCACATTAGCAATTAGCCATCTAGAAGTCTAAAACTTTTTTTAATTAGTGCTAACAGTGCCCGCAATCCATTATTTTAGTTGTCTGCCACCATCAACCGCATAGCTTCGGCCTGTCACATAATGACTGGAGGTTAAATAATCTACCAGCGATATCATTTCATTATTACCGGCCTCGACAGGCAAAATCGCTTTTGCTAAAGCTTTCACTTTATAGTCGTCATCATCACCTTCGTTAAATAAAATCATCGCAGGGGCAATAGAGTTCACTTTAACTTCAGGCGCAAGTTTTGCCGCAAAAGATAGCGTCAAATTATGCAATCCCGCCTTACTGGCCGCATAAGCAATATGCTTTTTACTGCCCTTTTCGGCGACATAATCGGTGATATGAATAATATTACTGGCACCAACTTGTTGCTTAGCACTGGCAGTTAATAATGGCGCTAAAGCAAGGTTAATTTGATAAGGTGCGCTCACATGAATATTCATCATTCTTGTCATAATATCCGCAGAGCTCACCTCATTTGAGGTTTTATCATTATGCCAATCAGATGCATTATGGATAATGCAATTTAGCTCGCTATATTGCGCAACAATGCGCTGTAACATATCGTTTATTTCTTCAGGGAGAGTTAAGTCACACTGGTATAAATCGGCCCCTAGTTCAGCCAACTCATCAATACTTGGGTAGTGTGTTCTAAAGGTGCCAATCACTTGATGGCCTTGGGCAATAAAATGCTTTGCTAACGCATAGCCGATACGTTTACCAACCCCTGTAATCAATATGGTGTGTTTCATTTGAGTTCTCTTATTCTTGTATTGAGCCAGTAGTTAAACTCACATAATAAAGGTCATTAGCAGCGACTAATGACCTCGTGTCTGTTATCCATCATTCATGAGTTAGCTGAGTGAATCAAGCCTTTGAGTAAAACTCTGCTCGGGTCGCAGGGTTGCTTTTGAAGCAACCACCTAATGCTGATGTGGTGGTGTGCGACTGGGTGTCCATGATGCCACGAGATTTCACACAATAATGAGTGGCATTCATACTGACTGCGACATCTTCAGTTTCTAAAAGCGTTTGCAATGCGACTAAAATTTGTTGCGTTAAACGCTCTTGTACTTGGGGGCGCTGAGCAAAGAAGCGCACAATCCGATTGATTTTAGACAGACCAATAATCTTTGATTTAGGCATATAAGCCACATTGGCTACGCCATCTATGGTGATAAAGTGATGCTCGCAGGTACTCACAACACTGACATCGCTGACTTTAACCATTTCTTCAACGCCCATTTTATTATCGATTTGGGTCACTTTAGGGAAATGCTGATAGTCGAGCCCCGAAAAAATTTCATTCACGTACATTTTGGCAATTCGATGTGGTGTTTCACACAAACTGTCATCGGTTAAATCCAGACCTAATGTTGAGACAACTTCAGTCATCAATCCTTGAATGCGTTCTATTTTTTGGTCACTGGTCATCTGATTTTCGACCAATGGCGTTTCAAGACCTCGCTCAATAAGAACTTGCTGCACCTTGCGTGCTTCATCTGAAATCATGTGTTTTCCTTATGGCAACCCGTGCCAAATAAAACCACACTATTACGTGATAGCCAGCGGCTACCGATTATTTGCGTTGCTCTAAAGACAGCGAAACAGAGTCGGCAAAACGTAAAGCATGAGGTTTATCAATTGTCACCCGTGACATCGTGATTGATGGGTGCTCACTACAAATAGCCAACACATCTGCCACCAACTTTTCGAGCAGTAAAAAGCGCCCTTCTTCAACATGTTGGATAACTTTTTTAGTAATGACTTTATAGTTAAGTGCATCTGCAACATCGTCAGTTTCAAATGACTTGTCGGCGGGATATTGGATTTCAATATTAATCACAACATCTTGCTGCTTTTCACGTTCGTCAGGATTAAAACCAATAAACGTTCGTAAACGAAGATTGGTCACTTTAATGATTGCTTGGCTAATGGACATAGTGAGCCTCTTATAAATTCACTGGGTAGTACGTGACAATGAGCAAGTTAGATCACATAAAAAAGAGTCAACCGTTAATGGCTGACTCTTATAGTTATAGCGATAAAACGCCAATTTTGCTAACTAAAACTCTTTATAGTTTCGGTACTTAACTTTGAAGAAGATGATATAAAACACTGGAACAATGATCAGAGTCAGCATGGTTGCTACCCCTAAACCGAACATGACTACTGCTGCAAGCGACTCAAAGAAAGCGTCGGTTAACAGTGGCAACACACCTAAAATCGTGGTTATGGCGGCCATACAAACAGGTCGCACACGACTCACCGTTGAGTTAAACACGGCTTCAAAGGTTTCTATTCCTTCGTTGATGTCAGTGTTAATTTGATCCAATAAAACAATCCCGTTTTTCAGTAGCATGCCCGATAAGCTGAGCATGCCTAACAACGCCATAAAGCTAAATGGTTTATCAAGGATTAACAATCCAGATGTAATACCGATAATAGCTAATGGTACACAAGCCCAGATAACCAGGGGTTTTCTTACCGAATTAAACAAGAACACGGTAATCAAAAACATGAATAAAAAGCCTAATGGCAAGGTCGCAAATAATGACTCTTGCGCATCTGTCGATGATTCATATTCCCCTCCCCATTGCAGCTCATACCCTACTGGTAACTCGAGTGCCTCTACTTTAGGTTTGATTTTGGCAAACAGTTCAGCTGGGAGAATACCGTATTCAAAATCGGTATCGGCAAATACAGTTAAGGTACGTTTACGATCCCGACGTTGAATAATCGGATCTTCAAACTTCACCTCAAAACCATCAACCACTTGTTGCAGAGGTACAAAGGCACTTAGCGCTGGGCTCCAAATACGAATACTCTCTAAGGATTCGATATCAATGCGCTCATCTTCAGGCAAGCGACCGATAATCGGCAGCAAGGTGGTGCCTTCACGGTAAACCCCGATTTGTAAGCCTGTAAACGAAAATTTTAATGCATCATCGACTTCACTTTTTACAATACCTAGACGGCGAGCTTGGGTTTCATTAAACCGTGGGGCAATGTATTTCACCCGCTCACGCCAGTCGTGACGTACATTGACTGTGGCTGGCGTGGCATTAAATATCTCCATCACTTGCGCTGCAATACTCCGCAATACATCAGGATCGGCGCCGCTGATCCTTGCTTCGATTTTGGCATCCGTTGATGGACCAATTTCTAAGCGCTTAAATTTAAGCTGTGCTTGCGGATAACTGCGCTCTACGTCCCTTCGAAAGGTCACCATCACATCAGATAAGGTTTCAAAATCTGATGTTCTTAACGCAATTTGCGCATAGGATGCGTAATTTTTCTCAGGCGAATAAGTCAATAAGAAACGAGGAAAACCTTTACCTATGGTAGATGCCACATACTCGACATTATCAAGGTTAAACGCGATGGCCTCCATCCCTTCAACGACGGTTTGAGTTTCACGAATATCGGTCCCTTCTGGCATCCACACATCGACTAAAAATATAGGTGTGGTAGACGGCGGGAAAAACGATTGCTTAACGTAAGCAAAGCCATAAATAGAGGCGCAAAACGCAATAACAACGGCAACCACACTGACCCAACGAAAGCGCATACACACATCAAGTAGTGCCTTGTAATACATGAAGAAGGCACCGCCATACGGATCTTTTGGTTCACCTTCCACTTTTTCAGCTTCCGAGCCAAAAAATAATTGCGCGAAAAATGGTGTAATCGTGATCGCAGTAATCCAAGATAAAAACAGCGAAAACAGTAATACCCAAAATAACGACCCCGCAAATTCACCCGTCGAATCTGGCGAGAGCCCAATAGGTGCAAAAGCTGTAATCGCAATGACAGTTGCGCCAAGTAATGGCCACATTGTTTGTTTAACGATGCCTTGAGCTGCCTCTAGGGTTGTTTGTCCACGTTGCCGACCGATGAGTATGCCTTCAACAATCACAATGGCATTATCCACCAGCATCCCTAAGGCAATAATTAATGCCCCGAGGGAGATACGTTGCAGTTCAATCTCAGCCTGCAACATCAGCATAAAGGTGCCCAAACAGGTTAAAAATAGGATTAATCCAATTAATATCCCTGATTTAAAGCCCATAAATACCAGCAATACCCCTACAACAATCACCACTGCTGCAATGAGGTTCCACACAAAGCTGCCGACGGAGGCATCAACTTCATTAGGCTGGTTGTACATGGTTTCAATCACCATACCTGCAGGGCGTACACTTTCAATGCTGGCAAGTTTTGCGTCAATGGCTTTACCCACCTCAACAACATTGACCCCAGTCGAAAACGATATACCTATGTTGATGGCGTCATGCTGATTAAACTTGAGTAAATTGGTCGGGATATTTTGAAAACCACGAGAAACAGTAGCGACATCTTTTAGATAAATTAGCTTGTCACCTTGGGTACCGGGAATGATTAACTCTTCAAGCTCACTGACAGACTTAAAGCCGCCACTGGTACGAATTTTTAAGTTATCGGCAGATACCCGAATATTACCCGCATCTGACACCATGTTTTGCGAGTTAAGTAGATTTTGAATCAATGAGGGGTCGATGTTAGAACTCGCTGCTTTGTTCAACGACATTTCAACAAACACCTGCTCTTGCTGGTTCCCTGCCAATGACACTTTACCGACACCTGGTACCAATTCGAGCTCACGTTTTACATAGTCGACGTAATCGAGAATATCTCGATAACTGTAGTCCGTGCCGCTCACCATCAACATGATGCCGTACACATCGCCAAAATCATCATTGACGATAGGCGCTTGTACTCCCGGCGGTAAACTTGATGACATGTCGTTAACTTTACGGCGCAATTCATCCCATATCTGTGGCAATTCTTCAGGGCCATAGATGTTCTTCATGGTTACCGTAATTTGCGACATACCCGAGGTACTGAGTGAGCGAATATAGTCGACATAGGGCAATGCTTGAATTGCCTTTTCAATTGGGTAGGTGACTTCTTCTTCCACCTCTGTGGACGTTGCGCCAGGATATAAGGTGACAACCACAGCATCTTTAATGGTAAAAGGCGGATCTTCCAATTGGCCTAGTCCAGTAAATGCCATCAATCCGCCAATAAGCAGTATTAGGGTAAACATCCAACTGATCACAGTATTTTTAACAAAGTAGCCTGCTATATTCATTACACACTTTCCCTTGTATCAGTTGAGTGATTGGCGTTATTAAGGAGTACTTTTGGATACTGAGTCATCATGCTCCCTCCTCTAGTAACTGTACTTGCTGGCCTTTAACTAAACGGGCTGCGCCTGTTGTGATAATGGTTTGGCCATCATCAAGGCCACTGATCACTTCAATTTCATCACCGACAATAACCCCCAGTGTTACTGGTTGATACTGAATCGAATTATCGGCAGCGTTGTAAAGCCAAACACCACTATTTTGTGCATCAATATCACTACCATCTTGCATAACAACCGCTTCGATTGGCACTAAATATTCTCGATGATAGGTGTAAGTCATGTCGCTCAAGTTAACTTGTACTTTTGCTGGCATGCCTTCTAACACTTTATATTTGGGGTCTAAGTCCACTGCAATGGTGGCAATATAAGTTGATGTCGTGGGATCTTTTTCGGTGTTGACCTCTAATAAACGGCCGCTAAATTGAGTATTAGGAAAAGCCTCAAAGCTGACATTCAACTTGGCTTGACTCTCTCTGTCTTCTTGCTTTTTTGAAACAGCAATCAGCATATCTGGAATTTGCACATCCACTTCAATACGCTCAACTTTTTGAATACTGAGTACAGATACACCCGGCTGCACATTTTCAAAAGACTCTAAAAATACATCACTGACAATCCCTGAAAATGGCGCGCGCAATTCTGTGTATTGCAAGTTTAACTCAGCTTGGCGCTCTTCTGCTTTTGCCACTAAATATTGGGCATTCATTTCATCATAGTCAGATTGTGCCATTAACTTGCTTTCAACTAACTGCTTGCCTCGTTGGGCCTGTTTATAACTGACTTCTAAACGTGCTTGACGATCGCTTAGGGCAATGGTGTAGTCACGTTTTTCAAGTACGGCGAGTAACTCACCTTTTTCAACCGACTTGCCTTTTGTTGCTGGTATACGCTCTATTCGTCCCTCAACTCTAAAAGACAGGTTCGTTAAATCTTGCGCTCTAGCCACACCATTAAATTCACGCATCACTTCATTATTAGCATGAGGCAAGGTATAAGTTTTCACTAAGGTTTTTGTTGGCTCAATGTCTACAGTGCGCTCACAGGCGGATAAGCCCAATAGGCCTAAGGCAACGCCCCCTAGACGATTAATGATGGAACTCATTCTAGAATGTTGAATCCGTTGCATATTATAAGCCTCGCTCTTTAATCCACTTCACCGCTGCTTGGCCATCTTTAAGCTCAGCGGCTCCTGCGACGACAAGCCAATCACCATCATTTAGCCCTGACATCATTCGAGTTCCCTGTAGGGTAACAGGTACCTTTTTGACTCGTTGCTGAGTCGGTGACCAAGTAAATACATAGGCTTGTTGGTTTTCTTTGACCACTGCGCCTTTAGGGATTTTCGGATGGGCATCGGCCGTTCTTGCGGGCAACTTTACTTTTACTCGTGCTGACATGCCAGGTAGAACATTCAGTTCATCTGGCATTGGTAAAGTTAATATAATGGTGTAACTACTGGTTGTAGGGTCGGCAACGGTATTAAGCTCTTTTAAGCGAGCGACATACCATTGATCGCGGCTATCAAACTTAACTTCTATGTTGTCTATATCTTCTAAGCCTTTATCAGATTTTTGTAAAAAACCTATAAATTGCTCTGGCAATTGGAAACTAATATCTGCAGATGCATCAGTTCGAATCCCCATGACTTCTTCTTGTGCTTGGACAAACTCAAACTCACGCTTACTGCGTTTAGAAATCACCCCTTGATAGGGGGCACGCAACTTAGTGTAGGTCACATCGGTTTTGGCTTTATCCAGTGCAGCTTGAGCTACGGTAAAATCACTTTTAGCTTGGTCATAATCGTTACGTGATACCACCCCTTGCTCAACCAAAGACTCATTGCGCTCAAACAACACTTTAGCTAACTCGAATTGTGCTTGCGCCATGGCTAAGTGTTGCTGATAAATATCACTATCGAGTGTGGCTAATATATCTCCTGGTTCAACGGCATCTCCAGGTCTAACAAAGATTTCAGCAATTTCACCTGAGACTCGAAATGACAATGCCGCTTTTTCTGAGGCTTTAACTTCGCCTGGTAAAAAGCGCTCACGGTATTCAGAGCCCACATCAACTTGCAGCACTTTGACTGGACGAGGGATATCACGACTGGTGGCTTCACTGCCTTCTTCTGCGTTGGCAACACTGAGTAAAACACTGGAAATTATCGAGGGGAATATAACTAAAAAAGAACTAAACTGGCTGAGTTTCTTCATGTTTTGTTCCGTCAAAAGTGAGCAATTAGTACGATACTAACATTCAATGACACCCCATAATAGGTGCACTAGAGCACAAAAAAGATCTAACTTGTGACAATCGACGTATTGATTTTTAACCCAAACAGGCTGAGGTGCACTATGGAGTTACGAATTTTTTACGATAGCGCTTGTCCATTATGTTCTAACGAAATGGCGCAACTTAAGAAGCACGATCGATTACACAAAATTGAATTGGCTGATTTAAACCAAGACAATTTCGAAGAAAAATACCCCCATATTGATTTATCTGTGGCCAATAACATCCTGCATGCAGAAACAAATGACGGCACAATTCTAACGGGATTAGATGTGACAGCTAAAGCTTGGGCATTAACAGGTAAGCATAAGTGGATTCAATTATTACGCTTACCTTGTGTTAAACCTTTTGCTGATATCGCTTATCGTGGATTTGCGAAAAATCGCTACCAACTTTCTTATCTACTCACAGGACAGCAACGTTGTGAAGACGGTAGCTGTAAGTTGAAGTAGCCTATGGATATCTGTCGTGTTCAAGCCGTTAACACTGCCATTGTTATCGGCGCATCTTCAGGTATTGCAAAAGCGATTTTCACCGAGCTCGCTGATAATGCTGAGATTGAGCAAATCATTACCATCAGTCAAAAAGAACTGGTTTTTAATGTTAGCAATAACATTCATCACCACATTTCCTGCGATTACACCATGAATGACTTTGGTAATAGCGCCAGTAATGACGCTAACGAAAACATAGCAAGAGTGTGCCTTGCTCTATCATCAATTAAAGGGCGTATCACCAAGGTGTTTATTTGTAATGGCAGATTGCATTCATTAAACAATCAAATGTCAGTCCATACACATAATCCACAGACCTCAAAGAGTCCAGAAAATCAACAAATTGAGCCATCAACTGTTTTATCGCCAGAAAAGCGCCTTGAAGATATTACCCCAGCATCTATGCTGTCAGTCTTTCAATCCAACACATTAGTGCCAATGATGTGGCTTCAACATCTCGTTAAAATCGTAAACGGCAAGCAGGCATGCATCATCAGTGTGTTAAGTGCCAGAGTTGGCAGTATCAGTGAAAATCAGTTAGGAGGCTGGTATAGCTACAGAGCATCAAAAGCGGCATTGAATATGTTAATAAAAACCAGTGCAATTGAGTATGCACGCCGAGCTAAAAATACAAAATTGATTGCGTTTCACCCCGGTACAACCGATACCGAGTTATCTAAACCTTTTCAGGCCAACGTTCCCGAAGGGAAATTGTTCACCGCAGACTTCGTCGCCCAGCAATTACTCACAATTCACCAAGGTATTGAATTTAACAACCAAGCAGAGTTTCTTGATTGGCAAGGTAAAACAGTGCAGTGGTAACTGCAGATTACAGACACAAAAAAGCGAAGCCTAGGCTTCGCTTTTTGTCGTAAACGATGAGCTTACTTAACGAATTCAACACCTAGGTCGATATCGCCTTTTAACGTATCAAGCATTGCATCACGTGCGTTTGCTTCAAATGCGCTTACTTCACCGTATGGAAGTACTTTTTCTACGCCGTTTTTACCTAATACAACAGGCTGTGCGAAGAATTCAGCGTGCTCGCTGCCGCCATCTACGTATGCACATTCAACAACGTTTGCTTCACCTTGTAGGCCGCGAACTAAAGATAGACCGAAACGACATGCCGCTTGACCCATTGAAAGTGTCGCACTACCGCCACCGGCTTTAGCTTCAACAACTTCTGTACCAGCGTTTTGGATGCGAGTTGTTAGTGAAGCAACTTCTTCATCAGTAAAGCTTACGCCTTCAACTTGTGAAAGAAGTGGAAGAATAGTCACACCACTGTGGCCGCCGATAACGTTAATGTTAACATCAGCAACATTTAGGCCTTTAAGCTCAGCGATGAAAGTTTCAGAACGAATAACATCAAGTGTCGTCACACCGAATAAACGATTCTTATCGTAAACACCCGCTTTTTTAAGTACTTCAGCTGCAATAGCAACTGTTGTATTTACTGGGTTAGTGATCACACCAATCAATGCTTTAGGGCAAGTCGCAGCGACTTTTTCAATAAGGTTACGTACAATACCCGCATTGATATTAAATAGATCTGAACGATCCATTCCAGGCTTACGTGCAACACCAGCAGAAATAAGAACAACATCAGCGTCAACTAGCGCAGGCGTTGGATCTTCACCAGCAAAACCAGCCACTTCAACATCTGTTGGGATGTGGCTTAAATCGACAGCAACACCTGGTGTTACAGGAGCAATGTCATACAGAGACAACTTTGAGCCTGCAGGAAGTTGAGTTTTTAATAGTAAAGCTAGGGCCTGGCCGATACCGCCAGCAGCACCAAGTACAGCTACTTTCATAATTATCTCCAATAACGTTCTTATGTTTGACTTCTAAGTTTATGATTCTCAGTCTGTGACATAGATCATATTTCTTGTGGCGTCACATTACTGCATCAGCGAGACAATTTCAATTATCCCTTAGTGGAGTAAAGCAATTAACTTATTCTATGATATATATATCAATAATCCCTGATTTAGCACTTACACTGTAAAGTGAATTTTTATTCACCGATTTAGCTTATTTCTTGACTTGTGACGTTTATATATTCAAAATGAACCCGTTTTGTGAATATATTGTATTCAATTTAAAAATTACTATAAGACGAAAAAAAATATGCCAGCGACCAAGAATCAGGATGAACTCGTTAAAACGTTTAAGTCGATATTAAAGGAAGAGCGCTTTGGTAGCCAAAGTGAGATCGTCAACGCACTACAAGCAGAAGGTTTTGGCAACATAAACCAATCTAAAGTATCGCGCATGCTCAGTAAGTTTGGCGCGGTGCGGACTCGAAATGCTAAGCAAGAAATGGTGTACTGTTTGCCCGCTGAATTAGGTGTACCGACAGCAGGTAGCCCAGTTAAAAACTTAGTATTAGATGTTGATCATAACCAAGCTATGATTGTAGTGCGTACCAGTCCAGGAGCAGCACAACTCATCGCGCGATTACTTGATTCAATAGGTAAGCCTGAAGGCATTTTAGGTACCATTGCTGGTGACGACACGATCTTCATTTGTCCATCAAGTATTAAAACCATCGATGATACGTTAGAAACGGTTAAATCACTGTTTAACTACAGCGAGTAAAACAAGCGTCATGTTGAGCCTGTAGTACGGACGAAAACGCAATAAAAAAGCAATGCCTTGGCATTGCTTTTTTTGGTTTTAATCTATCCAAGCATACAAGAACGCGTATCTTGTAAAATTAGTCGTTAGCAAACTGCGCTAAAAAATCTAATGATGGCGCAAAGAATGATGACCCTGTCAGCGCTTTAGTAAACTGCATGAGGTGGTCGTGATTACCATGACCGTCACCATAAATCATGCTGCGTAGCATTTCTTCAAAATGAGTTGGATTATGGCAGGTCGAGATAAACATCAACCCTTGCTCTCTTAACGAGCCAAAAGGCATGCTCTGACGTAAAATCTCCATCGACTTGCCATCTGCATCTTTTAAATTAACTCGCTTGATATGGCTGGTTAATGGCTTATCTTCAGAAGCGTACTCAATATCATCTTGCTTAGTACGGCCAATGATATCTTCTTGTTTCTTCTGCGGTAGGCGATTCCATTTACTCAAGTTATGGGCATATTTTTGCACATGAACATAACTACCGCCTTTAAATGAGATATCCTCATCAGCCACTAAAGCAACTTCTTGACGGCTGCGCCCTTTCGGGTTTTCTGTACCATCGACAAAGCCAGTTAAGTCACGGCTGTCCATAAATCTAAAGCCACGTTCTTCTTCAATTAACTCAACCAAACCTTCAAACATTTGGCTAATTTCATTGGCAACTAAATGCAAAATGTCATAACGATCGCAGCGGATATGCATGAATAAGTCGTATTCGATTGCTGGTGCATCTCGATTACCTTCATTCATCGCAGGAAAAGGGCGTAATTGAGCAGGTCTTTGTCCGTCAAAAATGGTATCCCAATAATTCGCACCAATAGCAACAAAGCCATTAAATGCACTATCTGCATATTGGTCAGATAATTCATAAATATATTGGGCTACATTGGCTAAACATGGGCGAAGCTGATCTTCGACACCATCATTTGCATTAAACATCAAATAGACGCTATGCAGATTTCCTTCAGCACAAATCCCTAACTGTTCGCGAGGCATATTCTGTGTTTCCATGTTGGAATCAATCACCTTTAACAATAATAAGATATAAAGAGTTTAAGGCAATTGAGCAATTTATTCCTTACTGCTCTATGCAATATTTAATCAATTTAGACTTAGGTCACTAAAAAATCACTAGCGGATGCGCTGATATGGACAAATTAACTTTCTGGCCTAATGTCAGTTCGGTTAACTGACTTCTCACTTCGAGCGTCTGTTGACCTACTTTAACCCAATAATGACAAATTGTACCCAGAAAACGTCGCTCGACAATTTCACCTTGCCCCTGTGCTGCAGGTTGAATCTCGATTTGCTGCGGTCTGAGAAGTAATTGCCCCTGAGTATTAACCACGTTTTTTATCAGGCTAGTGCTTTCTATTAAGCCTAATATGGAGGCGACTTGCGTGGCGCTTTTAATGGTGACGGTAATGTAGTTGCCCTCACCAAGAAACTCTGCAACGTAACGATCGTTTGGCGCACCGTACAAGTCTTCTGCAATACCATGCTGAACAATTCCACCTTCTTTAAATAAAGCCAGTTTATCTGCAAATACAAATGCTTCATCTTTACTGTGAGTGACAAAAACTGCACTGACATTACGCTGCTTTAAGATCTGTCTGATTTCCAGCATCATCTCACTACGCACTTGAGAATCGATATTAGAAAAAGGCTCATCGAGAAGTAAAATCTCGGGTTGATACGCTAAGGCTCTGGCAATCGAAACACGTTGTTGCTGGCCACCTGATAACTCATGAGGGTAACGTTTCCCTAAGCCTTCAAGCTTAACTAAAGCGAGCATATCCTCAAGGCGGTCTTGGCGATCTTTTTCAGATAACCCCTTAACACCAAACAAAATATTATCACTGACGGTTAAATGGGGAAACAATGCATAATCTTGAAAAATCATCCCAATGCCACGCTTTTCGCTGGGAACAAATACGCCATCAGCACTCAGCGATTGACCATTTATGATAATTTCACCTTCACTGATCGCTTGAAGACCAGCAATAGCACGTAATAACGTGGTTTTACCGCAGCCACTAGGCCCTAACAGCGCAACGATTTCTCCCTGCTCTAACGTTAGATTGAGTCCATTAAGTATGACCTGCCCTTGGTAGTCACTTTTAACATTTTTAATGGTCAGTGTGGACATATTAGCTCTCTTGCTCCAGCGAACGATTAAGGTAAATCAATGGGATAAGTCCAACGATTACGATGACAATTGCAGCCAAAGCACCATGCTCTAGTTGCTCATCAGAAACAAACTGAAAAACATGAGTCGCAAGGTTTTCAAAACCGATAGGACGCAATAGTAACGCTGCTGGCAGCTCTTTCATGCTTTCAATAAATACTAACAGTGCTCCTGCAAATATGCCTTTACGTAACAAAGGTAAATGCACACGCCATAGCAGCTGTCTTGGGGTTTGCCCCATAGTAATACTTGCCATATCTAACGAAGGAGACATTCGCTTATAGCTATTTTCGATACTGCCAATTGAAATCGCCACAAAGCGAACGCAAAAAGCAAAGATAAGCGCAATGACACTGCCCGTAAATAATAAGCCTGGTCCTCTGCTATCAAAGTAGGCATAAACATCATTAATAGCAAAATCGAGATAAGTCAGTGGAACCAAAACGCCAATTGCCAGTACCGTGCCAGGTATTGCATAACCCGTGCTGCTTAATCGTGAGGGTAGCAAATCACTTTTACGTGGGCTAACACGGCGAACAAACATCATAATTAATGCCAGTACAACACAGATAAAACTCACTACGGCTGCGATATATAAACTATTAAAACTGTATTGCCAAAAGCGGCTATTCCAGCTTTCGTCAAAGTAGTCGATTGCATAGCCTGCAAGCACCATAAAAGGTAATAAAAATGCCAATACAATCAATAAAGCGCAGTAAGCAAATGAGCTCCAAGCTTTAAAGCCTGTTAAATAATAACGGTCTGACTCTGTCAGTTTTGATTGCTTTTGAAATAACTCTTGTTTACGGCGAGCAAAGCGCTCTACCCCTACCATGGCAAAAATCACCAACAACATGATTGCCGAGAGTTTTGCTGCGGCAGATAAACTGCCATAGCCAAGCCAAGTATCATAAACCGCAGTCGTTAATGTCGGCACAGCAAAGTAACTTACCGTGGCAAAATCAGCAGCGGTTTCCATTGCCACTAGCGCCATTCCCACCGCTAAGGCTGGCCTTGCCATGGGTAAACCTAAGCGCCAAAAGCTTTGCCATGGATTACAACCCATAATGCGAGAGGCATGTAATAAGCTAGACGATTGCTCCATAAAGGCTGTACGGGCCAACAGGTAAATATACGGAAATAACACTAAAGACAGCATGATAGCTGCGCCTGTTAGCGTACGAATATCGGGGAAGTAATAATCTTGTGGGGATGACCAACCAAAGACTTGCCTTAGCATACGTTGCACAGGCCCAGCATAATCAAGCATGTCGGTATAAACATACGCGACGATATAGGCAGGCATTGCTAAAGGTAGCAGTAGCGCCCATTGGAAATAGCGCCGTCCAGGAAAGTCACAACGTGCTACGAGCCAAGCCGCAGGCACAGCAATGACCAAAGAGCCGATGCAAACCTGTAGCATGAGTAACAAGCTATTGCTGATATAGGTTGGTAAAACAGTATCAAATAAATGACTAAATACTGCTTCGTCAGGAATTGTTGCTTGTACTATAAGTGCAAAAAGCGGCAATATTAATATTGCCGCAATCGCATAACCAGTGAGCGACCAGCTTCTGGTTAAGCCTAAAATCATAAATACATTCCAGTTAGCACCGCATAATGACTATGCGGTGAAATGCTGCATTCTTATAGGTCAAATTTAACTTCATCAAGTAGTTTAACTGCTGCTTGATGATTTTCTGCTAGCTTGTAAATCGGAAGGTCATCAGCTTTAAAACTTCCCCAAGATGCAACCATTTCAGAAGGTGCAACATCCGCTTTTACTGGATATTCCATGTTCACTTCTGCATAAGATTTTTGCGCAACATCAGATGATAAAAATTCCATTAATTTTATAGCATTATCTTTGTTCGGTGCAAACTTAGCGAGAGCCATACCTGAAACATTGATGTGTGAACCGCGATTCTTTTGATTCGGGAAGTTGATGTAAACCGCATCAGCCCAGCTCTTTTGCTTAGGATCTGTCAACATTTTACCAAAGTAATAACTGTTACCAATGGCCACATCACATAAGCCTTCTTTAACCGCTTTCACTTGTGCGCGGTCATTTCCTTGAGGTTTACGTGCTAGATTAGCTTTTACGCCTTCAAGCCAAGTCTTAGTTTCAGCTTCACCATGGTGAGCAATCATTGAAGCAACTAGCGCAATATTATAAGGATGCTTGAAACTACGAGTACAAATCTTACCTTTGTACTGTTCTGATGCTAAATCTTCATAGTTTAGATCCAGCTTACCCACACGCTCTTTTGAAGAGTAAACATTACGAACACGCATGGTTAACGCATACCAGTCATTGTCTGGAGAACGATATTGCTCAGGGATATTGCTGCTTAACGTATCGCTTTTAACGTCAACAACCAAATCTTTTTCAACCAATTCCATTAAACGTGAAAAATCTGATGTAAGAACAACATCAGCAGGAGAAAGACGACCTTCACGGGCAATACGCTCAGCAATGCCATCTTTAGCAAATACGACGTTGACCTTAATGCCAGTGTCTTTAGTAAATTGTTCTAAAATCGGCTCAACAAGAAACGCTTGTCGATAAGAATATACAGTAAGATCATCTGCTGCTTGTGCTGCGATAGAACCCATTGAAGATACAGCTGCAAGACCTAACAGCGCAAAACTCTTTAACGATTTCATTCCAACTTCTCCTTGCCCTTACGGCGCTTTTTATTATTGCAAAAACCTGATTTAAGCACTTTTCTTAACCAGTAATTAAGATATTACTTATGTAGCATTAGGTTATTACCTATGGAAATGATAATAATTATCAATTGCGGAAAGGATAATAGATCGGCGCTTTTTGAGCAAGTATTCTTTAAAGATTACTGACTGTATTATTTGGAATAAGTAAGTTGATTAGTGAGTAACACAAGGATTTTTGAAGGCTGTATTAAGGATAAATACAGCCTCTAATAGTGAGCGGGAAATAACCGTTATCAACGCAGGCTACCACTGCGTCTTACCAGTATTTCTCTACCGTAATTTGCCCAGGAGCTCGGCGTAAGTTCTTAACTAATCCTTTTTCAGTTAACGTTGATTGCGCATCCACAATCATTTCAGGATTACCACAAATTAACACTTGAGAGTTATCGGCACTAAGCGCGATGCCTGCTGTTTGTTCAATTAACCCACTTTGTAGGCCATCGGGAATTCGACACGACAACCCCTCGGGATAATGCTCTCGTGTCACTGACGGTATAAAAATAAATTGCTGCGGGTACTTTTGTTGTAACGCCTTAATTTGCGGTAAATAAGCTAAATCTTCGATTAACCGAACGCCATAAACCAGCACCACTTTTTCAAATCGTTGCCATGGCTCATCAGTTTCCATCATTGAAATGAAAGGCCCTACTGCAGTACCTGTTGCCAAAAACCAAAGATGCGGTCCTTGTATTGCCCCTGTGGGAATTTCTTCAAGCGTCATAAAGCCTGCCGCTTTGGTGCTGACTTCGATTTGCTCTCCTACTTTTAATGCTTGTAAATCTGGCGATAACTGACCATCTTCAACTGCGACGGCAAGCACTTCGATGTAAGGTTTTCCTGGCGGATTGACCAGTGAATAAGCTCTTGCGATACGTTTTTCATCCCGAATTTGGCTGAGCTTGATAAATTGCCCAGCTATAAATGGCTCAACATCGGCTTCGATGCGTAACGAAAACAATTTATCGTTCCATTCAATACGTTCAATAACAGTACCTGTTGTCCACATAAGCTGTTCCTTAGAAAATCAGTTCTCTATGTCAATTCGCTAACTTTATGCGCTAATTCTATGTTAGTTGCTCGCTTTCTACGTCCGCTTGTTTTGCCGTATCTTGCTTGAAGGTTTCAAGCCCAGCTTGTATCAAGCTATAGGTTTTATCCACGCCAGCTTCAATGTCACCTTCAAATACATTCAGACCAGTTAAAATCTCAGTGGCCTCACTAAAACCTTGATCAATTGCACCAGAAATAATGTCCATAAAGCTATCTAATTGCTCATTAAACTCCATGCCACTGTTTTGCTGCTGGTGCACCGAAAAAAAGTTAGTCGCAAAACTGACTATACGCTCTGCAGTGGCTTCTGGCGAATAATCCACTTCATTTTCAGCATTTTTTTGAATGACATTTTCGCCTAAGGTTGGAGCCAATTCACTGTTAATTGAATCAATAGCTGCTCGATAAAGAAGTGCCATGGATTTATCGCCAGATTGAATACTCACTTTTTCTTGCGCAGCCAAAATACTGCTATTTTTTAAATCTCTACTTATCTCGCTGATTGATGCTTTACTCCCAGAGACATCGTTGTTGCTGGGAATATCTTTAGCACCATCACTAGGCTGTTGATTTTTAGCAGCCTGAGCATTTAGCTGCGTTGGGTTATAAATTTCCATCAGTGTATCCTCATAATCACTTTTACAATGGGTATCAACCTTTGGTATACCGATGTCAAAAATGATGTGATAAAACGAAAAACGCTTGCGAGTTTATCGACCAAAAAACCTGCAGCTTTATGGTGGCGAGTTATTATTTCCATTTGTCGCTATCGGTACCTTTAAATTACCTAGAACAAAAACCGACCTTCATTCATAATGATGATAGTCAAAAAATAAACAATTTAGCGAATATCAATCACTAATAACTGTTATCTACTCAATATCAATCGATCATTTTTAAGGAACAAAAATGCAGCCACATTGGTTTATCGTCGGATTAGAGATATTTACAGGGTTATTTCTCGCCTGTATTGCCATTTTATTTATCTCAGTGATTTATATGTACATCGCAGATAAATTGCAGACTAAACAAGCTATTCGTCACAATTACCCCGTAATAGGTCGATTTAGATATTTGTTTGAGAAACAAGGTGAGTTTTTTAGGCAATACTTTTTTGCTCAAGATAGAGAAGAGTTGCCCTTCAATCGTGCTGAGCGTAGCTGGGTATATCGCGCTGCAAAAGATGTCGATCGCACCATCTCATTCGGCTCAACCCAAGTGCACGACAAAACTGGCACGGTAATGTTTCTTAATGCCGCATTTCCTAAATATGATTCAGATGAACATCAAGACAGCATTATTACTGTAGGTGAGCACTGTAAAACCCCGTATAGGACAGCAACAGTTTGCCACATTTCTGCGATGAGTTTTGGTGCATTATCTCGCCCTGCCGTGACAGCATTATCCCATGGTGCAGCACAAGCTGGTTGCTGGCTTAATACTGGCGAAGGAGGCTTAAGCGAGCATCACCTTAAAGGCAACTGTGATTTAGTGTTTCAAATCGGTACTGCTAAATATGGCGTACGTGATGAGCAAGGAAAACTTGATGACGACAAGCTCTGTAACATTGCAGCCCATGACAATGTCAAAATGTTTGAGATTAAACTAAGCCAAGGTGCAAAACCTGGTAAAGGCGGCATTTTACCTGGCGTTAAAGTCACTGAAGAAATTGCAGCTATCAGAGGGATCCCGGTAGGGCAAGATTCCATTAGTCCAAATGGCCATGCTGAGTTTAATAGCGTCGTGGATATTATTGACATGATTTGCCATGTTCGTGACATCACAGGAAAGCCCACAGGCATAAAAGCTGTGCTTGGTGATGAACAGTGGTTAATCGATTTATGTGAAGAAATAAAACACCGAGGCATTGAGAGTGCACCAGACTTTTTTACCCTTGATAGCGCTGAAGGCGGAACAGGCGCCGCGCCTCAAGCATTAATGGATCATGTCGGCTTACCGATTAAAGAAAGCTTACCTATAGTCATCAATCTATTTAAACAAAAAGGATTGAAGCAACGAATCAAAGTGATTGCTAGCGGCAAAATGATATTGCCCTCTCAGGTTGCGTGGGCCTTGGCGACAGGTGCCGATTTTATTGCCTCTGCACGGGGAAATATGTTCGCACTAGGCTGCATACAAGCTTTACAGTGTAATAAAGATACTTGTCCAACCGGCATCACTACCCATAATAAGCATCTTCAACAAGGGTTAGATCCCCATAACAAATCTGCAAGGGTGGCGAATTATAATCGATCTTTGCATCATGACTTGAAAATTATTGCCCATTCATGTGGAGTAAGTGAAGCAAGACAGTTAACACGGCACCACGCCAGAATTGTCACAGAGAGCGGTATATCGGTGTCATTGGACAAATTTTATCAACAGTATTGAGTACATTGATCGCAAACTAAGTCGTAACCTAATAGCATAATCACTGTAGAATGATAAACTTAATCAGCATTGCCACTCATTAGAAAAAACTATTAGACCAATTGCTAATATATTGACAAGGTAATACTTTGAACTATCTTTAGATTAAGTATAAAATTGTGACTTAAACCACACTTTTAATCACGTTAAGCATATTGGCGAAGGGATATAGATTTGAAAGAGACAAATTCAATCATGGCACATAATGATACCCATAAAGCAATGTCATTAACTTGTACCAATTGTGAGCGCCTTTCAGAAATCGAAGGTGAAAAAGTCTGCTTCGATCATGGCAAGATTACTCGTCTAACGGAATTAAATACTAGCGATGCAATAATAAAAATGGTGTGTAACAGTTGGTCTAAAAACAGCTAACCGACTCAGTTTATCCAATAAAAAAGCAATCATTATGATTGCTTTTTTATTGGATAAATACCATTCACTTTGCCTTTCATTAAGGCATAAAGTGCCATTACACTAAGATATCGGCTGCGCTATCATCCGCTTTTAATAAACTGTCTTCGCTTTCATTGTCATTAATTTTAGCTAATGTCAGTCCACGGGTTGTCACAATTAATCCTGCACATAGTTCATCATAAACAGCCTGCAGTTCATCTTGGTTCATTTCTCGCTTTTCAAGCGTAGCCATAATCGCAAACCAATCGGTGGTCACTTTATGTTGTGTCCCCTCTAGGGCTGCTATTAAAGAAATGTTTTGCACTAACGACCTCCATACTTAGGCTTAATTACCCGATAATTCCCTATTTACCTAAACGATCTCAATCCTTTCCAGGCAATTAAAGTTAATTATACACAAAAACTGCACTTTCAAAGAGAGAAAACACACACAAGCATGCGATCAATGTGTGATAGTTTGCTCATTTTGGATTCGCCATAACTTTGCATACACACCATTTTGCGATAATAACGCTTTATGCGTCCCCTGTTCTGCAATTCGACCTTCACTTAACACCACGATTTTATCAGCATCAACAATCGTAGATAACCTATGAGCGACCACCAAACTGGTGTGCCCTTTTGCCGCCACTTTTAGGGCAGATAAAATGGCTTGTTCAGATTGGCTATCTAGTGATGACGTTGCTTCATCAAACACTAAAATGGGGGCTGCTTTTAGAATAGCTCGGGCAATGGAGACTCTTTGTTTCTCACCGCCTGATAACTTCAAGCCTCTCTCCCCAACTTTAGTTTGCCATTTTTGGGGTAATGACTCGATGAAATCAGTCAGATTAGCCAAGTGTACCGCCTCTTTGAGCGCTTCATCAGTTGCTGTTGGCTGGCCATAAAGAATATTGTTATAGATGGTGTCATTAAACAGCACAGTATCTTGTGGCACGATGGCGATTGATTGACGCAGCGCCTGCTGAGTTAACTGTCTAATATCTTGCCCATCAATGGTTATTAAGCCACTATCAACGTCATAAAATCGAAATAACAGCTTTATAAGGGTAGATTTACCCGCGCCACTTTCTCCTACAACTGCCACTTTTTGACCTGCTGGAATGCTAAAACTGACATCTTTTAGGATCGGCCGCTCATCATAGTTAAAGCAAATATGATTAAACGCTAGTTCACCTTGAGTAGGCGTCACATTAGACGCTGACGGAATATCTTGGATGGCTGGTACTTTATCTAACAAAGAAAACATTCGCTCAATATTGGCTAGTGCACCTCGAATCTCTCGATAAACAAAACCTAAGAAATTAAGTGGGATAAACAGCTGCATCATAAATGCGTTAATTAATACGAAATCACCTAATGTCATATTGCCTTCAGTCACTTCATAGGCAGCAAGCCCCATCATAGCTGTCATCGCGACCGCAATTATCAGTGCTTGGCCAGCGTTTAAAGCAAATAGCGATAACCTGTTTTTACGTTTGGCGACTTCCCATTGATCCAATGCTTCATCGTAACGCTGTGATTCATAGCGCTCATTATTGAAATACTTAACCGTTTCATAGTTAAGTAAACTATCAACTGCCCGTGTATTGGATAATGAATCTGCATTGGCAGCATCACGAACAAAACCGGTACGCCACTCAGTCGCCACTATTGAATAGCCAATATACGCAACGACCGAAATCAAAGTGATTAACGCAAAACCGATTCCATAGTTAATAAAAAAGATAATGATGACCAGACTGATTTCTAGCAAGGTCGGAACAATATTGAACACCATAAAGCGCATCAAAAAGCTAACACCACTGGTGCCACGCTCTATGTCCCGAGACAATCCACCAGTCCGCCTATCTAAATGGAAATCCAAGTCAAGACGATGCAGATGCTCAAATACCGCTAAACCTAGGCGCCGAATTGCACGTTCAGTGACTCGGCCAAATAACGTATCTCGAATTTCACCAATGATGACATTAAGAAACCTAACCGAGCCATAAGCCAACACCAAAGCAATAGGCACGGCCACGATTGTTGCCGTTTTTTGAGCATCTAAGCTATCAACCAAATCTTTTAAAATAAACGGTAGGCCCACACTGGCAAGTTTGGCAACAACAAGACATAACATTGCCAGAAAAATACGCCCTTTGAACTCAAATAAGTAAGGCCACAATAGCCCCACAACTTTCCAGTTAAGTTTGCCAACAGGGCCATCAAAATATAAAGAGGGTCTCATTAAATTTCACCATAGGGAGGGAATACAAGCACAATGCAACAATTTCAGTTAAGCAAGACATTAAGTTCTACATAACGTTAACACTATAACGGCTTTACATAGCTTATTTAAAATCAAAAAAGCACGATAAAAATTGCATGATTTTGCCGCATTATATCGGTAAGATATCCGATAAATAATACTTTAGAATTACTTTTGCTTTTTTTGACTAGTCTAAAAGACTATTTTTTTAGAAAAAAACGCAGATTTAGCTAATTTTGGCTTGTTTCTAGTTCTGAAACGAAAAAGAATTTGGTACTCTTTATTTGATTCTTTTTGGCATTTATTACCAGCCATTAACATTTTTTCCCAGCTCAAAGGAAGTAACATGTTAGACGCAACAAAAGTTCAGCACCCACCATTACAACTAATACAAACTTGGGTATGGATGATGATCGAATCAGGTAACCCTGAGCTACAAGACAAAGGAAGAAACAACCTCATCTCGGCATTTGGAAGCCTAGCTAAAGCAAACGAATATTTAGCAAATACCAATAAATAAGGCGCCTCTCAGCGCCTTATTTATCAAATGAGTGCACTTAATTAGCTGCGACGTTTTTGTACGCTTTGGCTAAGTGTCTCTAATAAGCTTTCGGTATCGTCCCAGCCAATACAAGCATCAGTAATACTTTGACCGTAACAAAGCGCTTTACCAACAACTAAATCTTGGCGACCTTCTTCGATATTACTTTCAACCATCACACCAAAAATATTCTGATTGCCCGCACTAATCTGATTAGCCACATCCTCTGCCACTAACATCTGCTTTTTAAAATCCTTACTGCTATTAGCGTGACTAAAATCAATCATAATATTAGCTGCAAGCTTGGCTTTCTCTAGTTGGCTTTCAATCGCTGCTACATGAGTTTGACTGTAGTTTGGCTCTTTACCGCCTCGAAGAATGATATGACAGTCAGGATTACCTTTTGTCGATACAATGGCTGAGTGACCAAACTTGGTCACTGATAAAAAGTGATGAGGTGCACTTGCTGCCCCAATAGCGTCGATAGCGACTTTAATTGTGCCGTCAGTACCATTTTTAAACCCGACAGGGCTTGATAAACCCGATGCTAACTCACGGTGAACTTGAGACTCAGTAGTACGAGCTCCAATTGCACCCCAACACATCATATCCGCCACATATTGTGGTGTAATCATATCGAGGAACTCACCCGCGGTAGGAATACCAGCTTCGTTTAAATCAACGAGAAGTTTACGTGCAGTACGTAAACCATCATTTAATTTAAAGCTATTGTCCATGTAAGGATCATTAATTAAACCTTTCCAACCAACAGTTGTACGTGGCTTTTCAAAATACACTCGCATCACGATTTCAAGCTGATCTTTATATTTTTCACGTAATGCTAATAAGCGCTTACCATAATCCAACGCGGCAACAGGGTCGTGGATAGAGCAAGGGCCTATGACGACAAGTAGACGATCATCTTGTCTGTTTAAAATACGGTGAATGCCATCACGTGCGTTAAAGACTGTTGCTGATGCAGTTTCTGATGCTGGAAATCGCTCTAAAATGGCAATTGGAGGCAATAGTTCTTTTATTTCATCAATTCTAACGTCATCATTTTGGTAATACATAGTTTATACAACTCCAGCAAACAGTTTATTTATGCCAACGTTTAACATTGGCAGTAAAGCATAGCGATCAGCTCTATAATTCAAACAGTACCACACAATAATTCGTTCAATCTATGGTTTTATCAGTTTTATGTATTTAAATGACTGTTAATCAATAAGTTTAGATAAACAAAAATAAAATATATAATAAATTCATTAAGTTCGGTTTAGTTGAATGAATATGAAATTTTTATTATTTGCCCTTATTTAGCTAGATTGAGTTAATATCGCACAGCGTGCTCAAAGTCATAAACGAAAAAACCATGAGCAACACACGTTGAGCATGGTTTTATAATGAGCCACGACGAGGCTTTTGTTTTTCACACTTATTTGCTGGGCTATCGGACTAATGGCGCATCATAGCTTGCAACTTGCCTTTGTAGCGATGTTGGTTTACTTCATCAATACTCAAATCCAGTGCTTTTTTCATATTCTTTTTCGCACGCCTCTCATCACCTGTCGCCCAGTAAGCGCGAGACAGGCCAAAATAAAACTCATGTCGATAGTCGGCTCTTTCAACCGCGCGCTTATACCAGACTAGCGCCTCTTGATACTGCTTTTCAAAATAAGCTTGTTGCGCCATATCAAAGTAGTAGAAAGGGTTTTTAATCCGTGCAAGCTCCAATACTTTATGTACTTGTTGCCATTCATCTAATCTGTTTTGTTCACCTAATATCAAGGCTAAGTTATATAAAGTCGTAATGTTCTCAGGCTCAAGCTGTAATACATGCCGATACGCTTGCTCTGCGAGTTTGTTTAAACCTTTATGGCGATAAATCACAGCTAAGGTATTAATGCTATTTACATAATATGGATCTAATTCTATCGCTCTTTTAGATAGTGCATAAGCTAAGTCATACTCGTTTTTAACTAATGCTTCTGCTGCAACGTTATTGAAGTACATACTCGATAAAGTCTGCTTGTTTATCTGCTTTATTCTATAGGCTCTAATTGAACGCTCAGGTAAAAAGTCGACTAAAATTTCAGACCCTCTAAAGCTGTATGAGTTGATGTCGTCTCGATGGAGCAGCTTCATATTCACATGACCATTAACAAGATAAAAACCGCCACGTCTATCCCAAATAGGCTCGACATCTATGTCTTGATACTTAACAGGGACATTTAATGCCTCAGCTATTGCAGTGGACAGCACAACTAAAGACATGCAATTGCCTGCTCGTTCTTGTGCGGTAACGCTGGCCATTCGCGTATAATGATCACGATATTCAAATCCACCATTTTCTGCATCAATGTACTCAGCAAGCCAAACATTAACCGGCTTTTTATTTCCAACAACTCCACCTGAGCGGGCATACGCTTTCTTAATCTCATTAACCATGCCCTCAGGTAACTCATAGATTGTTTCTGTTGCTGGTATTGCCGTTGGTGTGAAATAGCTGTCATTAAACAACTCCGTGGCATTGGCTGAACTTTGATGGGGTTGAGTGCTAGAGCAGCCAAAAAGAAAGAGAGGTAATAGCAATGCCAAACAAAGGCTTAGCTGTATATTATTGCGAGGTAAAATTGCATTATTATTTTTTTTGTTATTTTCATATTTTTGAAACATATTTATGCTCCGTACAAAACACCTTTATTAAGCATAGATGCATGTACGAAAATTGAGATATATAAATGTGACAAAAAATATTTTCAATAAGGTTAAGGCTGTTCAGCAACAATCAACAGAAACGGAGTAAACAGGGCAATGTATATCGCTAAGAACATAGCGAAGCACATTACCAAGAAGATAGTAATTACTTTACTTGTGGTATTTTAGGCGGGTCAATTTGAATAAATAACTCCTGATTTTGATGCATATAAGGTCGGTACATACTGCCTGCACAATTATAATAAGGGTATGGAACAGCGACTGCGAGGCACCCTAAAGGCAACGCTTGAAGGATTTGAATTTGTTGTTGCATACGTAGCATTTCTTGCCACTGATGGTCTTGCTGAACCGCATCTCTAACGGCAAAGGCATCAAAAGGTTCAGATGATTTACGAACCACAACTTTACCCGCATGACTTAGCGTACTCATCGTTATTCCCGCAAGTGCTATAACACTAATAAGAAGCGTTAACCTAAGTGACTTAGCCATAGTGAGACCTATTCAAATAAGAGCATTGGTATTTCATCAGTATAACAAAAAAGCAGAGCTAAATAGCTCTGCTTTTATACACGATTTTATAAACGATTTTTTAGTTATTAACCCGCTGATTTAATCGATACAAACTCTGGGTATGCATCAACACCACAGTCTGATGCATCCATACCGTTATACTCTTCTTCTTCAGTAACACGAATACCAACAGTTGCTTTAAGGACAAACCAAACAGCAAATGAAGCGGCAAATACCCAAGTGAAGATTGCTGCAGCACCAAATAACTGCGAGCCAAAGCTTGCATCAGCATTTGATAATGGCACTAGCATTAAGCCTAGGAAACCACATACACCATGCACTGAAATTGCACCTACTGGGTCATCGATTTTAATGCGGTCAAAACCAACAATTGAGAAAATAACCACACCACCAGCAACGACACCGATAACTGCAGACATCAATAATGAAGGTGATAATGGGTCAGCGGTAATAGCTACTAAACCAGCTAGTGCACCATTTAAAATCATGGTTAAATCAGCTTTACCCCAAACAATTTTACAAACAATGAGTGCTGATACTGCACCAAATGCGGCTGCAGAGTTTGTGTTAACAAAGATTTTTGCTACTGCTGATGCATTTTCAGCATCTGATACTAATAACTGAGAACCACCGTTAAAACCAAACCACCCCATCCATAGGATAAACATACCTAATGTCGCCATTGGTAAGTTTGAACCAGGAATTGGGTTTACTGCGCCATTCGCGCCATATTTCCCTTTACGAGCCCCAAGTAACAGTACGCCAGCAATCGCTGCTGCTGCACCAGCCATGTGCACGATACCACTACCAGCAAAATCAACAAAACCAGCAGCAGAAATGAAACCACCACCCCATGTCCAGTATCCTTCAATTGGGTAAATAACACCTGTTAATACCACTGAGAAAAGTAAAAATGACCATAGCTTCATACGCTCAGCAACAGCACCAGACACAATCGACATTGCAGTAGCGACAAACACAACTTGGAAGAAGAAATCTGACTCAAGTGCGTGATCCGCATCGGCTGATTGTGACCCTATTAATGAACCAAATGAAGGTAACCAACCCGCTTCAACATTATCAACATACATAATGTTGTAACCGACAAGTAGGTACATGACACAGGCAATTGAATATAAACAAACGTTTTTAGTTAAAATTTCAGTGGTGTTCTTTGAACGAACTAAACCCGCTTCAAGCATGGCAAAACCTGCTGCCATCCACATCACTAACGCACCTGAAATCAAAAAGTAGAATGTATCTAGTGCAAATCGTAATTCTGTTACTGTTGTTCCTAACGCTGCTAACTCTTCCATTTCAGCCCCCTTATAATGCTTCGTTATCAAGCTCACCCGTACGAATACGGATTGCTTGTTCAAGATCAGTTACGAAAATTTTGCCGTCACCAATCTTGCCGGTGTGAGCTGCTGTTGTGATAGCTTCAATTAACATGTCTAAATTTTCAGATTTTGTCGCAATTTCTAATTTTACTTTAGGAAGAAAATCAACTTGATATTCTGCGCCACGATAAAGTTCTGTGTGACCTTTTTGACGTCCAAAGCCTTTAACTTCAGTAACAGTCATTCCCTCAATGCCCATTCCTGCAATTGCTTCTCGGACATCATCCAATTTAAACGGCTTGATGATAGCGCTGACGAGTTTCATCTCGACCTCCAAAAGTGTGATTGTTATAAATTTGTTTGCAATAACAATTCAATCATTAGGCCAAACTTGTAAGATAATGTTTTTGTTGAAATATTTAATTTATTGCATTCAATAACCTCAAACTTTCGCACCATATAAGTGCAGCGCTATTTCGGTGCGCACAAGATTAGCGCATCCTTCTCGTCTCCAAAATTGACTCAAAAGAGCTATTAATTCATTCGTGTTCTAATAGAAATAAGCACTCAATAACAATTGAAACTCCAAGAAGAAAAGTAAACTTACGGATAAAAATCAAAACAACGATAGATCAAAGGATGGGCTAAAGAAGTTGGTATGTTGTCAAAATCTGAGGAAAAAAAGCGTTGCGCCGAGTGGTATCACACTGGGTTTCAGGCATAAAAAAGACCCTCAAATGAGGGCCTTTAAACATGTAAAATTAAGCTTTAAGGCTTATAAATTACCCGCTGTTGTCGTTGCTTCTTCAGTCGCTTCAGCCGCTTCTGTAGAGTCAGCTCGCTCTTCTGCTAATAAATCAGCAAGTAGGCTATCAACTTTTGTTTTGTCATCTTCAACTGACGCTGCAGCACTTTCGACAATATCATCAGCTTCTGTATTGATGTCGGCAGTCAATTCACTGTCAACGCCTTCTAGTTCTGCTAATAAATCAGCTTGTTCATCAGCCAAAGTCTCATTGATAGACTCATCAACACTGTCAGAAGACGTTTCGCTAACGTCTGCAACAAGCTCTGTCGCCGCTTCAGCTTCAACGGCTTTAGCTGCTGCAGCTTGATCTAGCTCAGCGAGGGCTGTTTCAGCATCAATAACTTCAACTGCTGTAGTAGTTTCAACGTTGGCAATACTTGCATCTTCTACTGCTGGTTCAGATTTTGCTGATTGCGTGTTCGTCGTTGAATTAATTTTCGCCATCACGGCTTCGCCTAGTTCAGGCTTTATAACTACTGCACCAGCTGCGGCTGCAGCTAATACCACACCGGCAACAACAAATTTAGTCGCACCTGATTTCTTTTGTTGCGCTTTTTCTGCTGCTGCTTTTGCCGCTAACTGAGCTTGAGGATTTGGTTGTGGCTTAATCTCAAGTTTTGACATCGGCTTAGGCGCTGGCATTGGTTCGCTTTCTGGCACGCTATTTAATGGTGCAGGAGTACGAATCTCTTGTGCTTGAGCCGGTTTTTCTGACTTGACTTCGGTCTTAACTGTCATTTCATCAGCGACAAACTCTGGCTTAATCTCAGGCGTTACATCAGGCTTTATTTCAGTTTTTACTTTAGGAGTGTCAACAGCAACGTTAGTAATAGGCTCGGCCATTACGTTAACATTACTCACTTTTGCAGCCTGAGCTATCGGCGCCTCTGCAATAGGCGCTTCAGGCTTTGGGGATGCGTAAGCCGGCTCATCATTAAAAGGTTGAGAATAAGGAGCAACAGGCTGTTCATCAGCTGCTAGCTCAGGTAATACACCTTGCTCAGGGCCTTTAGTTCTTGCACCTAAGAATTGACCACCATCATAAATTTCCATTTTATGACTCGAAACATCACCTTCAACCACACCAGAGCTTACGATAACGAGACTGTTACAGTGTAATTTTCCTTTGAAAACACCACAAACACGTAACTCTTGACAGTAAAGTTCACCGTCAATTTCGCCACCTACTTCAATTTTAACTTGGTCTGTTGAACGAATAACACCTTTGACTTGACCAGCGATCAAAGCAGGTCCTTTTACCGTCATTTCTCCATCCAATGAAGTCTCGGGACCGATAAAAGTCACCCCATTTCCTTTGTTATTCATACCCAGCAGTATCCTTTTATTATAAATTTTCGACTTATAGTAAACTAACTAATTAAAAACAACAAATAACATTGCATTTACATAAAATTCACCTTGTAAACATTTCGGATCAATTAAATTGCTAACTCATCACTTATTGCTGGACACTGTGATTAAGAATAATTATTATTCACGAACCTATTGTTAAGGATTTTCAATAGTCGAGTTTTATAAACAAGGATGTGACATGATTGTATCGGATATTTTTTTAGGTGAAATACCTGAAAGTTTGACCCAACAGCTTTGCCAGATTACTGAACTTTTAAAGTGTAATACCATTAGCCACGACCCGCTTAACCTCCAGTGGCAACAAGCAGAGCACCACAAAAAAATTCTACTGCACTATGTCAGTGATCCCAAATTACACATCCCTAACTTATCGGCAGAATTACTTGCAGACGGCAAACATTTGGCTTTTTGCCCTCAATTGACCTCTGACACTGAAAGTTTGCTCATCGCAAATGGGTTTCATGGTGGACTGTCTTTTGATGCATCGATTATTGAGATCATCGAAGCCTTTAAGAATCTGGACAACAATAAATTGTATTTCAGTCATGATGCGATGTCTCATTATATTCAATCAAGAAACCGCCAACCTATTACACAACGCCAAACTGAACTACTGTCATTAACCACCAAAAAAGAACAGCAAGTGCTGTCTTTGGTTTGCCAAGGCTTATCTAATGAGCAAATTGCAGCAAACTTAAGTATTTCGATTAATACAGTCAAAATGCACATTCAAAACATTTTCAAGAAAACAAATGTTTCTAGCCGTGGACAGCTTTCTTACGTCTTTACACAAGTGTAATTTAGGTTAGTCGCTTATATAGATGTCTGACGTACTAACGGGGTTTACGAAGTTGATCGCGTTTTAGCAGCCGATTGGTTTTAGTACTTTCTTATTCTCGTCTTATTTCGCTCGATATAGACAAGATAGTAATGAAGCCTGAACCATGGGTATGCCTATAAGGGTAGCAAACTACTTCAAGTTGTTTTCAACTCGACGGCTCACACATAGCGCTAGTTATATTTCCCTTAAATACTTGAGCTTGTTTTTAATTGATATATTGTGACTCATAAACCAATCAATATGGTCTTGGCGTGACAACGTTATTAGAACTCTATCAAAGCAAAATAGCACAATCTCAATCATCTCAATTGCGATTACACGATGATGCTGAACAGCATACAGCGCTACTTGCCCTCAACGAGCTATTTATTCAACTCCAACATAATGTGAATGTTAATGAAGAAGTAGCAGAACTCGGTGATACAAGTCTTCAGCAGCAAGTTGCCAAAGGTGTTTACCTTTGGGGGGATGTTGGTCGTGGTAAAACATTTTTGATGGATTTATTTTTTAATCATCTTAAACAGCAAAATAAGCTTAGATTACATTTTCATCGCTTTATGGCTATGGTGCATCAAGAACTCAATCTCACAAAAGGGATTGCCGATCCTTTAGTGCATATTGCTCGTCATTATGCGGCTCAATATCAAGTCATTTGTTTTGATGAGTTTTCTGTCAATGATATTGCAGATGCAATTATTCTTGCTAGGTTGTTCGAACACCTTTTTGCTCATGGAGTCATCTTAGTCGCCACCTCCAATATTGAAATTAGCCGTTTATATGAAGGTGGATTGCAGCGTGAGCGATTTTTACCTTTTATTGATATTTTACAAACTAATGTAGACGAAATTAACTTAACTGGCGCCACTGACCATCGAATAGCTGCGCAATCTGACCGTTCGCTTGAACAACAAATACAGTTAACAAAGCACATGAGTCACCAAGATTTTGTCACTATTGCAGGACAGCATTATCCCCATCAAGCCGCGGTTTGTGAAACACATAGCTATATCGAAATATGTCATCGTACAATTGCTTTTCAAGCTAAAGTGAATCAAGTAATTTGGTTTAAATTTGATCAACTGTGTGACGGGCCTCGATCTGCTTTAGACTATATCGAGCTCGCAGGCTTATTTAAGCATGTGATTATTGATGAAGTGCCCCAACTTGGAGGTGAAATTAGAACTTGGATAAAAGCACGTGGTACGGAAGATGGGGCTGAAAGTAATAAAACTAGCGAGCGTCAATTAGAATATGCAACCAGTGACGATCCCGCTAAACGGTTTATTAGTTTAGTCGATGAACTCTACGATCAACGCGTATCGTTAACGGTCTGCTCAGAATGGACCATTACAGAACTGTATTCAGGCGGCGCCTTATCATTTGAGTTTCGTAGAACGGTGAGTCGCTTAGTTGAAATGCAGCGCTGGCTCAAACCAGCTACCAAATAAGCTTTATCAGTAACTTATGATTTTACTGATAAAGCATTACAACTCTAGCTAAGGTGTTTCATGCTGTCGATTATTGCACAGTGTGTTTAATCACATCACCAAAGCGACGCATAAAGTTTTCAAACGCTTCGTTATCAGGGTAATCAAATTGATATTTATTATGGAAGTAGATATTCAGCGAAGTTCTGCCATCACTCAGCGTTATTGTGTAACCATCAAAGCCTGTTTCAGCTTGCAGTCCACATAAATGATAGCGAGAGTTGTAGCCATTTTCAGCTTTATGCTTTTCACCACATTCAACGATTTTATTAAAGACCTTTAACGCTTGATAAATATCGATTGCATTTCGCATGCTACATCTCCTGATTGATACCTCTATGATGCTTTCTATAAACAGACTCGACGATTGCACCATTGAGGTGAATACGAGACGAACTCATAGTTAGATCAGTCTAGAATAATCGCAATTAAGAACAGTGATAGAGAGCAAAAAAACATCAATGATATGGGATTAAGGTGTAACAAATTGAATCAACGTTGTTGATGATGCTTGGATTTCACTTGATACATTTCTCGATCTGCAATTTCTAAATACTCGGCAATATCAAGTTTTTGATTAGCATGTCGAGTCGCAACTCCCACACTGTAAGCCAGCTCAAATACGTCTTCACTCTGTGAGTTATGGGCGTTCAATGCAGTTTGAAAACGAGCAAGTGCGACGTCAACCTGGCCCTTACTGCACTCACTAAACAATACTAAAAATTCATCACCACCAAAACGAGCGATCACATCAGAATCGCGAAATTCTGAGGTAAGCAGCTGAGCAAACTGGTTTAAGGCTCGATCGCCCGCTTCATGGCCATGATTATCATTAATTTCTTTGAAATAATCTAAATCGAAAAACACTAAGCAACTATCAATATGATTGCGATCCCATGTCGATAATGCTTGCTTTGCTAGCACTTCAAAACCACGACGGTTGGAAATACCTGTCAGCTGATCTAGGGTTGTTTGCTGGATAGAAATCAGCTCTGATACGACCATCTCTGCAAGGTCTTGTAGCGCTAGCATCTCGTCTTTATCTAGCTCTTTGGGTTTATCATCAATAATGCATAAGGTCCCGACTCTCATCCCATTTGGCATTGTCAGTGGGTGACCTGCATAAAAACGAATATGAGGCGCTTGAGTAACCAGAGGATTATCGCTGAAGCGTGCATCTTTTGAGGCATCGGTAATGACGAATGCTTCAGAGTATTGGATGGCATGACCGCAAAATGAAATATCTCGAGGAGTTTCATTCGCGACTAACCCTTGGCAGGATTTAAACCATTGTCGATTTTCATCAATTAAACTGACTAGACAGATAGAAACTGAAAATAACCGTTTTGCTAGGCGGGTAATGCGGTCAAACCGTTCTTCAGCGGCAGTATCAAGCACATTTAAATTTCGCAGTGTCGCTAAACGCGCAGCGTCATTTTCTGGTATTGGTGCGGTAAGCATAATCCCTGCCAATCAATATTAAACACAATATACTAACGTTAATATCAAATAGCAGATATGGCAATAAATCAATAGGTTAAATTTACTAGTTAGGGTGAACGAATTGACTAACTAACAAGTATGTAGCAAACCATATCAACGTTAAAGCCACTAGAATATGCGAATTCGATTATTGCCTTTCGGGTTTCAATATTGGTATTAAGCGTATTATTAATCCGCTTCTCCCAAAATATGCTGATAAATATCAATCACCTGAGCGACGTGTTTTTCTGCCTCTGAAACATCAATTTGTCCTTTTTGCTGTTGCAATGTCAGTCGATGGTTTTCATCTCTTAGCCAGCAGTAGGTCTGCGTTAAGTGCTGCGCAGTCATAAATGGGATCATTTCTAGTTCAGCTAACATTTGAAAGATACGCACGTTATCAGACCAAATAGCCAACTCTTTATGGCTGCTAGCATGGGCTAGCACCAAATACTGCGCCATAAATTCAATATCAGCGATGCCGCCAGGACTCTGTTTTAAATCGAATTTATCAGGACTTACCTTTAATAGATGATCCCGCATTTTAATTCGCATATCCCGAACCAGCTTAGCTAACTCAGGTAAATCACGTGGTTTAGATAAAATCTCAGTTCTAATCTCACTAAAACGGGCGGCCAACGCATTATCACCATAAACAAAACGGGAGCGAACTAATGCTTGATGCTCCCAGTTCCACGCCTCAGCTTGTTGGTACTCTTTAAATTGCTCAACTTCAGTAATTAATAAACCAGAGGCACCAGAAGGTCGAAGACGCATATCCACTTCATATAATTCACCCGATGTCGTACGTGTTGCAAACAAATGCACAATTCGTTGAGCAAGCTTCAAATAAAAATGGCCAATACCTATGGGTCTTTTGCCATCAGTTTCACCAGTATTGACGCTATTTCGCAGAAACACTAAATCCAGATCGGATCCGTACCCTAGCTCTATTCCACCGAGTTTTCCGTAACCAATTACCGCAAAGCCCATTTTGTCTGGGCTGGTACCAGCAGGAACACCATGTCGACTCGCCACTTGGTGCCATGCTTGCAATACGACTTGTTCAATTATTGCTTCCGCTAAAAAAGTCAGATGATCGCTGACTTCCATTACCGGTAATACACCTGTGACATCCGCAGCTGCAATTTTTAATTGTTGAGATAACTTAAACTGGCGCAACGCTTCCATTTGCTGCTCCATATCTTCTTCTGGCACCCGCAGCAAATATTGTCTTAGCTCACTAGGGTAATCATCAACAGAGGTGGTGTCGTATAATTGCGCAGGATCAATCAACTCGTCCAATAACATTGGGAAATTGGCAAGTTCTTGGGCAATCCATGGGCTAGCACAACATAAACTAATTAACTGCTGTCGAGCACCAGGGTTTTCGCACAATAACTCAAGGTAGGTAGTGCGGGTTAAAATCTGTTCTAAAACCCCTGATACGGCAGTTAATGCCGCGCTAGGTGAAGCATGCTCTAATAGCTCCGACAATAATCTTGGCATCAGCTTTTCGAGGGTCTCTCTTCCTCTTGGGCCAATTGAACGTTTAACCGTTATAGATCGCCACTCAGTTAATGTCGGCCAAAAATTAGCATCGTTCACTAAGTGTTCTTCTAATAGCGCTGCGGCGTTGTCGGGATCTTCAATGACCCATAATTGACTAGTCCAATGTTCCGTTTGTTCATGTGCATCATCGCCACCAACAGTATCGTTGAAGTGTCTATGAATTTGTTGCATTGCTCTATCAATGTCAGCACGCAGCACCGTTTCATTTTCGCAGTTCATCGCAAAACATAAACGCTGCCAGTCGACATCATTATCTGGCAATGTCTGAGTTTGCTTATCATCAATAGCTTGCAGTAAGTTTTCTACTCGGCGCAGTAAGATATAGCTCTTTTTGAGTTCATCAACGGCAAGGTACTCGAGTTGACCTAAGTTATATAACGTATCAATAGCACCAAAAAGGCTTTGCTGACGCAGTGCAGGCTCCCTTCCACCTCGAATAAGCTGGAAGCTTTGCACCACGAACTCCACTTCTCGAATCCCGCCCGCCCCCAGTTTTATATTATTGGTAAGCTGACGACGGCGCACTTCTTGCGCAATTAATTGCTTCATTTTACGTAATGAATCGATTGCTGAAAAATCGATGTAACGTCGATAAATAAAGGGTCTTAATAAGTCATGTAAGTCATCGCTAAATTGAGTCCATGGGCCTAATACTCTGGCTTTGACCATGGCATATCTTTCCCAATCTCGGCCTTGTTCTTGGTAATAATCTTCAAGACCGCTAAAGCTCACCACTAATGGGCCACTCTCACCATATGGGCGCAGACGCATATCAACCCGAAAAACAAAGCCATCAACGGTCACTTGATCAAGTAGGTTAACTAATCGCTGACCCATACGTATGAAAAACTGCTGATTAGCTTGGGCACGACGGCCTCCGACAGTCTCGCCATGCTCAGGAAAAGTAAAAATTAAATCAATATCAGATGAAAAGTTAAGCTCGCGCCCACCAAGTTTACCCATACCGAGAATTAATAATGGCTGAGGATTACCTTGTTCATCTGACGGTGTACCAAGCTGCTGACACATTTCTTGATATAGCCAATCTCTAGCGGCAATAACGAGGGCTTCAGCTAACGCAGACAAATCCAGTAATGACTCTTCTAATGCTGAATAATTGCCAAAGTCGCGCCAAGCTAATCTCACCATCTGGAAATTACGATATTGACGCAGGATTGATTTAACTTCATCTTCAGACTTTATCGAAGCAAGTTTATTTGCTAATTCAATCGCAAAGCCCTGCCTATCGACTTCTGTTAATAAGCCATCAAGTAACAAGCTTATCCATTCAGGGTGGCGACACAATTGTTCTGCAATGTAGTCACTCAAACCAAAGACTGTCTTTAATGCCTTTTGCTCGTCGATTGATAACGCATCAATGACTTCGGGGGAAGAATTACCTAACCTCAACCAGTAACGTTCTGCAATTTCTGATAATTCGGCAGATAAAATAGAGTTACTTTCGATTAGCATTATTATTCGATCCCTTCGGCAATTTACACATGATATGGCAGGTTTAATTCGACATAATATGTCGAATTATGCTATACCATTCATAACAAAAGTTTAATGTAAGTCTTAATTGTATATAGCATTAAGATTACTATAACCTGTATAGCAGTTATACCTAACCGTATAAATATTTGGTCGAATATGAATACATATTTATTCGGTTTGTTAATTATTTTAATTTGATTTTTATAGCATTGGAGAAAACATGGCTGGTTTGTTACCCCGTGTCCTCACAGTATTTTCCGGGTTGATATTATGCATCTCACTTTCAGGTTGCGGCGATGACCGTCCTGAAAAAATTGCGCAATATCAGCAATTGTCTCAACAACGAATAACTCAGCTTGGCGCCATGCTAGATGCTGGTGAATTGCGTAATGCCACTTTATTAAAGCAATACACGCAATTATTAAAAAGCAGCAAACCCGATCTGGTGCCGCTTTTAGATGAGTTAGCAAAAGATGCTGGCACCACAGGGCCAATGTTTCAATCGCTAAAACGACGCACAAGCGAGCTTTCTGATTCAGCTAACTTTATCGATTTAGATCAACAGCTCGAAGAAGCGCAGAACATTTATCAAGCTGCAGACTCAAGTCTCTATAATGACATGTTGTCTGATCCTGTTAACGTTGTAGCAGACTTATCTGGCGGGCAATTAGCACGGGTGAACTCAATAAGTCGTGAAGCCGCTGCACTGGCTAATGGCAGTGAAGATTTTGGTGCAGGTAGCCAACTCGTCGGTAACCCTTCATATGGTAGCTGGCAAACGAATTCAAGTGGCATGTCTTTTTGGGCGTGGTACGGCATGTACTCGATGTTTTCAAATATCATGAACCCAGTGCGTTATGATCGTTGGTCAAACAATCGTGGTTACAGCTATTACAATGACGTTGGTCGTTATCGCTACACGTCTCCAAAACAAGCAAGTGCTCAAAATCGCACTTATGAAAACACCAAGAAAACCTTTAACTCTCAGGGTAAACAATTTAATAGCCCGTACGCTAAATCCCGTACTGGCTCAACGAGCTTATCACGTCAAAGTACTTCAGCTCCCAAAGCAAGTACCACTGGCACTAGAAGTGCTAGCTCAAGTAAATTCCGTTCGACCTATTCAAAAGACAGCAGTTTTCGTAATTCATCTAGCCGCACAACTCGCGGTGTACGCCGAGGCAAATAAGGAACAATCATGACATTTTTAAGTGACTTCGGACTTACCCTAGACTTAGCGATTATTTTAGCTATCGACATTACCATTGCTGTAATTTTGTTAGCATTAATGCGCTACTTACAAGGTTGGAGTGTGCGTGTTAACAGCCGTGCAGAATTAGCAGACCGTGATAATTTTGCCTTTGGTGTTAGCACCGCTGGTGCAGTATTAGCCTTAGGCATTGTGTTAACTGGCGCCATTACAGGTGAAGCAGCAAACTCATACGCAATGGAAGCAATAGGCATGACCTGCTACGGCGTATTTGGTTTAGTGCTAATTAAATTTGGCCGTTTTTTACATGACAAAGTGGCACTCAATGAATTTGATAAAAACAGCCAAATTGTTAATGGCAATATGTCTGTTGCTATCGTAGATGCAGCAGCTGCAATAGCAACGGCTATCATTATTCGCTCAGTATTAATGTGGGCTGAAGATATTACGGTTGACACCTTTATCGCAATTTTCACTGCATTCTTGATTTCTCAATTAATGCTAGTGCTGCTAACTCGATTCCGTGAACACCAGTACGCTAAGCGTAATCAGGGTGATTCAATGCAAAAGGCGTTAGAGCAAGGTCAAGTTGCTATTGCTGTTCGTCACAGTGGTTACATGATTGCAATGGCATTTACTTTTAATGCTGCAAGTCACTTTATCATTTATGATCCGACTGCTTATTTAATGAATATTGTCGGCTGGCTGACATTCTCAGTGATCATGCTTATCGCACTGTCAGTATTATTAGCCATCGTCAAAAAGTTAGTGTTAGCGCAAATTAACCTCACAGATGAAGTTGAAAAGCAGCATAACGTTGGCGTAGCAGCTGTAGAGCTTGCTATCAGTATTGGTATCGCACTTATTCTTGCGGCATTAATGGCTTAATTCGATGAATAATACTTTGCTTGAACATGGCCAGGAGGGCTGCAACAAGCAAAGCAGTCCTTCTAAACGCAGCTTAGCATGGTTCGATGATGCCCTTTTACTGGGCATCATGGCGCTACTTGCAGGCTGCGGTCTTATCTACGAATACCTATTATCTCACTATGCCGGCCGCATTCTTGGCGCACTAGAAGCTGCGATTTATACCATGATTGGCATTATGATCGTATCTATGGGTATTGGCGCTTTTGCCGCCCGTAAAATTCGCTGTGCGTTTACCGGTTTCGCCTTGCTTGAACTCACCGTCGCTTTTTGTGGTTCACTCGCCATTTTAATCACAGCGGCCGTTATTGGTTTTGGCCAGCAATTACCCTTGATAATCGCCAACACATTAGGCCTGCCACCCGATCATATTCCTGATGGCGGTTTTATCGGGACACTACAAAATCTCAGTGAGTATTTACCTTATATTTGGGGCGTCATTTTAGGCTTGATGATTGGTATGGAAATTCCACTCATTGCTCGAGTTCGCCAATCCCTATCTGAAGAACACCTTCTCCATAATGCTGGTACCATTTATGGTGCTGACTACATCGGCGCTGGTGCAGGTGCTGCAATATGGGTAATGTTTATGCTCTCGCTAGACATTCAGTTAGCAGCAGCATTAACTGCCAGCGTTAACTTATTGGCAGGGTTTGTTTTTATATGGCGTTTTTGGCAACAAATTCGCTGGGCTAAATTGATTCTTATTGGTCACTTTGTTGCCAGTGGTGTACTGGTGCTATTGGCGATGCATGGTCCTAGTTGGGAACAAAACTTCAATAATTTATTGTACAAAGACAAGGTTGTTTATGCCGAAGCGACCCGTTTTCAGCAATTAACCTTTACTGAACGCTTACGTGGTAATGGCCAAGAACCTGTCTACTCTCTTTATATTAATGGCCGTTTGCAGTTCTCCAGCATTGATGAGCATATTTATCACAGCTTTTTAGTGCACCCAACGATGGCAGCCAGTGCTAGACAAGACAAGGTACTCATCATTGGTGGTGGAGATGGGTTAGGCCTTAAGCAAGTGTTCAAATGGCAACCTAAGTCGGTCACCTTAATGGACTTAGACGAGAAATTAGTCGAGTTATTTGCAGCCCCTGATGAAAAAATGCCAGCCCATGTCAGCCAAGCTATGCTGTCACTTAATGGCAATGCGTTAAATGACCCGAGAGTCAACTTGGTGTTCGATGACGCATTTAATGGCGTAGATAACCTGATTAAAGAGAATCAGAAGTTTGATGTCATCATCGTGGATCTTCCAGATCCAAGTCACCCCGATCTCAACAAACTATACTCTGATTTATTTTATCGAAAGCTCGCTGAATTATTGAGCGCCGATGGTGCGATGACAGTACAGTCTACCTCGCCATACCATGCGCAGCAGGCATTCATTTCTGTCGGAAAAACCATAGAATCGGCTGGTTTTACCGTACAGCAATATCATCATAATGTGCCAAGTTTTGGTGAATGGGGCTGGAGTATCGCAACTCGCGCAGGAAAAGATGCCAAGTCTCGTTTAGCCCATAATCAGCCACTGCCAATAGAAGAAGACTGGTTAACACCGGGCTTAATTCATGGTGCTTTTGAGTTTCCTGGCAACTTTTATGACGATAAAGATAAGATTAAGACCAATAAAATTGGCTCATTACAGCTTTACCATTATCACTTAGCGTCTTGGTCTGATAACCAAGGGATGAATCTTTTTTAATCTAATAAAGAATAGCCTTGACATAATATGTCTAAGTGCTATCTTTGAAACCTAAGACATAATATGTCAATAAGGACAAATATGAATATCCATAAGATTGCTAACCACTTAACTGAACTAGGCGATGAGAGCCACACAGGGTTGAAGTTTGATTGTTTCCCAATTGATGGTGATGTTGAGGTGTTACAAGTCAACGTTGCTGGTCGCGAAGAGTTACCAGTATTTGTATCAGTAACTGACAACCAAGTTTTGTGTATCAGTTACTTATGGGATGAGAGCGAAGTGAAAGAAGAAACTCGCACTCAAATGTTTGAAACCATGTTGGAGTTAAACATTCCAATGCCACTATCATCATTTGCAAAAATTGACGATAAATATGTGGTTTACGGTGCACTTTCAGTCACCTCAAGCATGGAAGAGATTGAACAAGAATTATCAGTATTGTCTGATAACTGTTTAGAAGTCATCGACGAACTCGTCGAATTTTTGAAGTAAGGAGCCACACATGGGCATTTTAAATAAAATTTTAACGGCGTTTCGCGGCGGTGCTAATGAAGTCGGCCAAAACATTGTCGATGCAAATTCTACCCGTATTTTTGAACAAGAAATCCGTGATGCAGAAAAGCATTTAACCAAAGCTAAGCGTGAATTAACTGACGTAATGGCGAAAGAGATGCAAGCTAGCCGTGAAGTTGACCGCTTAAAGCGCAGCATCACTGAGCACGAAGGTTACGCTACACAAGCGCTTGAAAAAGACAACGAAGCTTTGGCTATCGAAGTTGCTGAAAAGATTGCTCAACTGGACCAAGAACTCGCTGACCAAGAAGCCGCTAACGCAAGCTTTTCTGCTCATGCCGTTCGCCTTAAAGATTTAGTTAAGAAAACTGAACGTCAGTTAACGGATTACCAGCGTCAGCTAAGCATGGTGAAAACCACTGAAAGTGTTCAAAAAGCCACTGCCACGATTACTGACTCATTTGCGTCAAGTAACTCGAAGCTAATGAATGCAAAAGATTCTTTAGAGCGCATCAAAGCACGTCAGCAATCATTCGATGATCGCTTACAAGCCTCTGAAGCATTAGCTGAAGAAAACAGCAATAAGTCATTACATGCCAAGCTAGCTGAAGCAGGCATTGGTGAGCAAAAGTCTAGTGCTAATGCTGTTCTTGATCGCCTTAAAGCGAAAAAAGGTTAATTAAGCTATGGGATTTCTAAGTGGCCTTTTCGGCAAAAAAGAAGCCCCAAAACGTCAGCTTGACCATGTGAACAAGCTACTCAAGGGAGATATGATCTCCCTTGATGATAGCTTTGCTTTACCTGAGCAACTACGTGGGCAGCAGCTTAAAGTTGAAGAAGTCCATACTTATGAGTATGAGCGCTCTCAGCAATGTGAGTGGTTACTTAGAGGCCACAGCGGTACTGCAATTTATCTCTCGTATCATCAAGAAGATGAAGCTTACTTGAGTTTTTCAATCAAAGTAAACCGAGCGGTGGTAGAGCAGCTGTTTGACTTGGAGCAGTTTAGCCAAATATTTGAAGAACCTGGCAATGCAGAGCTCACGACACTTTCATTGTCGAATGAGTTAGATAGCGAATACGGACGTTGGCTTGCTAGCGCATACCATCAAGTAGAGTTTGGTTGTTTTGGATACTTCCATCGTGAAGATTATCGTGGCCAAAAACCACCTCAAGATGATAGCAGCCAACATCGCGGAAATGCCTTTGAAAGCTATTCTTTAGTCAATAATGAAGATTCTCAGGCTGTCGATATTGAGGTCTACGAAGGTGGCGATACCGATGTCATGTTAACACTGTACCGCCCAGTAACTGACATTCGTGAGTTTTGGCCAGCGAGTTAACACTGGCAGTATAAAGGAGTAACACCTGACATGAGTAAAGGTAAATCATTACCAGATACATGGATTAAAAATCAGCAAGCAGCAAAAGCGACACAAGTGGCTTTTGACCTCGATGAAAAGTTTCAATACTTAATTCGTAAAGCAGCGCTAGATGCAGGTGTTAGCCCTTCAGATCAAATTCGCTCAATCTTAGGCTTAGAAGTGACTAAACGCCCTAAGCGCCCAAGGTTAACAGTGTCATTAAGCCAAGATGACTATGCAATATTGGCACACAGATATGGTTTAGAAGCTGATGCTCAGCTAGAAATCAAAAAACGTGTGCTAGATGATTTAGTTCAATTTGTTGATGAATAAGCATACAACCAAGCTAAACGCAAAACACGCCCTTTGGCGTGTTTTTTTATACCTTTAGATTGTCTCTAAAAGGTTACATTGTTAGCATCACCACAACGCAATATTCTCAAAACGGATTTTACTATGATCGAAAAAAAACGTTGGTCACTAAAAGCATTAAATGGCCCGAGCCCTTTTGACTTAGCTATGATGATCCTGTCGCTGTTCTCTGTCATCGTGGTGCTAATCCTGACATTTGGAAACGTTGACGCAGAAACACGCAGGCTATTACTGTTTATCGATCTCAGTATTTGTATGATTTTTATGTCGCGTTTTTTTTACGGTCTCATAAAAGCCAACAACAAAAAATTCTATCTTCAACATCATTGGATTGACTTCGTTGCCAGTATTCCCGCCATTGAAGCACTGCGTATTGCGCGTGTATTCCAAATTCTTCGGGTTATACGCTTAATACGTGTTAGTCGCACCTTAATTATTCCACTGATTAGACAACGCAAACAAACCACTTTAGCGAGTTTGTTGTTAGCAATGGTCTTCATTTTAACCACTGCCTCTATTGTCATCTTATTAGTTGAAGCAGGTACAGAAGGCGCTAATATAGAGACCGCTGAACAAGCCATTTGGTGGACCTTGGTTACCATTTCAACCGTGGGGTATGGAGATTACTACCCTGTAAGCACTGTGGGGCATGTCGTTGGCGCCCTTGTTATTATGAGCGGCGTAAGCTTTTTTGGTGTGATATCGGGCTACATGGCCTCAGTCTTTGTCGCGCCAGATGACCATGAACGAAGCGAGAATAATAAGAAAGAAATTAAATTTGAACTTGAAAAAGCCTTATTGAGAATGGAAGAAAATCAGCAGCAAATGGAGCAAAACCAGCAAGTCATGTTAGCTGAAATCACTCGATTACGGGAAGAACTTAATCAACAAAACAAGACTCGTGAATAGCGCAAGTGACATAAAAAAACCTATCGTAATGATAGGTTTTTTTTGGGCGCTAATCCAATGCTTACCAATAAGGCTGATTATTAAGCGCGCTTTTACGTGAGTGCTCCATTGCAAAGAGTAAACTGGCTTCTTTGTCTTGAAGCCAATCGCTGATATCCACTTCACTTTGCTCAGTTAATTTAGCTAAAAGCTGATAGCAACCTAACGTTTGAATACCTAATGCCAGATCTTGCCATGGCGCTCTAAATGCTTCTCGATCATCAGATTGGTACAGCTCGCCATAAGCAAAACCGACCAAAATACTTTCATCTAACCCTTGTGCGACTTGTTGATAATCTAAACTGTCCATTGCCGCAGATATTGGCATTAAATCAACAATTTTTTGCCAAGAGTCCTGCTGAAGATGATTAGCAAATAAACCTAATTCGGGATAATCAACTAATTGGTGGCTCCCATTCGCGGTTTTTAGTAACAACTCAACCAGTGCCAATTGTAATTGGCCGTATTCAGGCAGTTGCCATAAACAGCTTAATCGTTGGTTTAAAACCAACTCATTGACGCTTTGCTGCACGAGTGGAATGATTTGAGTTTTATCGATGCGTTTGCCCAGCAACTTTTGTGGCTCATCGAGTAATAAGCTCAAACTTTGCAGTGGCTCGATAAATTGTAATTTTTGTTCAATCACATCAAAGTGGGTTAACACATCGCTATTAAGTAAGCCAAATTGCATCAAGGTTAATCTTAATAACCTGACACATGCTCTGAGCTGACTCCATAATTTTGCTTGTTGAACAATATCATTGGTATCAATAAGTAAGGCTTCTATAACCTGCCAGCGCTCAATACCAGTTTCAAGTAACACCTCTAATGTTTTAGATAAGCTTTTATCAGTAGGCAAACAAATATAATCAATCTGTTCTAGTGCTATGGCTGGCAGGTGTCCTGCTAAATGATAGCCGCGTTGCGCTTTACTCGCCTTACCTAAACGGACAGGTATATGCTTAGCAACTTCAATTGCAAGGTGCAGTAACGCCGATGTCTCTCCAGCCAGTAATTCAAACTCAATCTCGCAAATCGGATCAACCTCTCCATTTGCGATCACTTTTCCAACATCAAACGCCACTTCAACTAAACTGCCTTCAATGTATATGTGCCATGCCTGACGGGTAAAGTTCGTTTCAAATACGCAGGTTAACTCAGCTTGTAGCGCATCAATATCCGCTTCTTCAGGCCATACTTCTTTCGGAAAAAGCGCCAACTCGGGTGTATCTTGGGAAATCGGCACATTATATTCAGGTCGAGAGTGAATCCCTCCCGAAACTGTTCCAGCTGTTTTAATGGTTTGCTCGGTGAAATTTTCACCCTTTCTGATACGCAAGCCCATTTTCCAGCTGCGAAGTTGTAACTTGGCTGTATCAAAATATTTATTTGTTAAACTTGTGATATTTTGTGGTGTTGAATCACTCATTCCGTTAAGTAATTTAACAAGCAAATCATTGTGTTGCGACTGCATAAACAGCTTAAGTTCAATCTCTGCGTCCATTGACTTTCTACTCATCTTGTCATTAAATCTTCATCAATGCGTCATAATAAATTCACAATGTCACATTTCTGTCATAAAAATCCCTTAGGATTGCGCAACTCAGTTCTATATACTGAGCCGTATTAACTGTAGATTAAATTAAAAACACAGTTTCATTATGCGGACGCTTGAGGTAACATGCGCCCGTTTTTCCAACATTGGAATCATTAAATAGGTTAACCGCAATGCCAGTAAACTCTATTTTAGGTGTGTTTGCAAAATCACCCCTTAAACCATTAGAACAGCATATAGATAAAGTGCACGAATGTGCATCTTTACTCGTACCATTCTTTGAAGCAACCACTGCTGGAGATTGGGATAAAGCTGTAAGTGTTCGTAAGCAAATTAGCTTATTAGAAAATGACGCTGACGCGCTAAAGCGTGAAATCCGTCTCACCCTTCCTAGTGGGTTGTTTATGCCAGTTGAGCGTACTGACTTGCTTGAGTTGTTAACTCAGCAAGACAAAATTGCCAACAAAGCTAAAGACATCTCAGGCCGTATTATCGGTCGCCAATTAGTGTTCCCTCAACCAGTTCAAGCACCGTTTAATGCTTACCTCAAACGTTGTTTAGATGCTGTCTCTCTTGCTAAGCAAGCAATTAACGAACTCGATGACCTTCTTGAAACAGGTTTCCGTGGTCGTGAAGTCGAATTAGTAGCCAAGATGATCAATGAATTAGATCTAATTGAAGCTGATTCTGATGATTTGCAGATCCAAGTACGTCGTTTACTACTAAGCTTGGAAGCAGATTTGAATCCTGTCGATGTCATGTTTATGTACAAGATCATCGAATGGGTTGGAGGCTTGGCTGATCTAGCTGAGCGTGTAGGCTCTCGCCTAGAGCTAATGTTAGCTCGCAGTTCATAACTAAAAAAGTTATCAAGGAAACAACATGGTTGATGTATTAGTCACCAATGGCCCAATGCTAATTGGTATTGCGGCTGTATTTGGATTTTTGATGGCATGGGGTATTGGCGCGAATGACGTTGCTAATGCTATGGGTACCTCAGTAGGTTCCAACGCCATCACAATCAAACAAGCAATTATTATTGCAATGATCTTCGAGTTCGCTGGGGCTTATTTAGCCGGTGGCGAAGTTACCAGTACTATCCGTAAAGGGATTATTGACGCTAGCTTCTTCGTCGATTCACCAGAACTTCTGGTTTACGGCATGATCGGCGCACTACTCGCTGCGGGTCTATGGTTAGTTGCGGCATCAGCATTAGGCTGGCCAGTATCAACAACTCACTCAATTGTTGGTGCGATTGTTGGTTTCGCTGCAGTAGGTGTAGGTACTGAAGCGGTTGAATGGGGTAAAGTTGTTGGCATTATCGGTTCATGGGTGGTCACACCTGCGATTTCCGGCTTTATTGCTTTCATGATTTTCCAAAGTGTTCAAAAGTTAATTTTTAATACTGACGACCCTTTAGCTAATGCAAGACGTTACGTTCCTTTCTATATGGCACTTGCTGGCTTCGTTATGTCACTTGTTACCATTACTAAAGGTCTAAAACATGTTGGTCTACACTTCTCAACCGTTGAAGCGTACGGCTTAGCAATTGCTGTTGCTATTGGTGTTGGTATTTTCGGTAAAGTCGCTATTGGTCGCTTAAACATGAGCACTGATATTAATCGTCAAACTGAATATGCAAACGTTGAAAAAGTCTTCGCAATCTTAATGGTTGTTACAGCATGTTGTATGGCGTTTGCTCATGGTTCAAATGACGTTGCTAACGCAATTGGCCCATTAGCTGCAGTTGTATCTGTAGTTAACAGTGGCGGTGCAATTGAATCGAAAGCAGCACTTGCATGGTGGATTCTTCCTTTAGGTGCTATCGGTATCGTAATGGGTCTAGCTATCTTTGGTAAGCGTGTCATGCAGACCATTGGTAAAAACATTACTCATCTGACTCCAAGCCGTGGTTTTGCCGCTGAATTAGCTGCTGCATCAACCGTGGTAATTGCTTCTGGTACTGGTTTACCCATTTCAACAACTCAAACATTAGTTGGTGCGGTATTAGGTGTGGGTATGGCACGTGGTATTGCTGCAATTAATATCGGTGTAGTTCGTAACATCGTTATTTCTTGGGTAGTAACGTTACCAGCCGGCGCTGCATTATCTATCTTGTTCTTCTTCACCATCAAAGGTGTATTCAGCTAAGATTGCTGAGATAGATAGCCAAAATAAAGCCAGTCCTTGTGACTGGCTTTTTATTGCCTAAAACAAACCGAACAGATGATGGAGCATAAAAAAATCCACCCAGTTATTAATTGATGACACTTTTGCAGCAATTTTCACGTAAAAGTCGTCAAAAAATCAGTAATCCCGCTTATTTAAATAAGACTTTGCGGTTCTTCCTTGCAATCAAGACAGTAAATAAATAGCATGACGGATAGTTCTAATGGTATGGAAAAATAACGTGTTCAGAATGCTTACAATAGTAGCTTTGCTACTGCTCTCAAAAGGTTTAATGGCTCAGACGCATTACATTACTGACGATGTGTTTATTTACATCCACGGTGGTCCAGGTACCCAATATCGTATTTTAGGCAGCATTGAGGCTGGTCAAACGATTACCTTATTAAATGAAACTCAAAATGAATACAGTAAAATTCGTGATCATAAAAATCGTGAAGGCTGGGTAAAGTCTGATTTAATTGAAACAGGAACGAGTTTACGGAATCGCTTACCGCTACTAGAAGCTGAGTTAGCAAAAACTAAAACCACCTTATCTCAACTTGATCAAAGTTCAGAGTCTGTTGCTCAGGAGCTGACTTCAGCTAACAATCAGATTGCTTCTTTACAGTCTGAATTATCAAGAGTGACTAATGAGCGTGATAGCAGTAATCAACAACTGCAATCAATGAAAGATAACGCCCAGTCAAAGATGTGGCAGCAAGGTGCAATGATTGCCGGTTTAGGCGCCTTGATTGGTATTATCTTGGTTTACTTGCCAAGACCACAACGCAAACAAAAAAGCCGCTGGATGTAAGTTTTAACGGCTAAATGAAATCTATTGCTCCAGGCTTGTATTACGACAAGCGGCTCGACTAGATTCCATCAACGATTAAACCAGTGCTTGCACTGGTTTTTTTATTTGTAGACAGCATGAGGCTTTTGTATCGCTTATTGTCTCCAGCTTGCCTCTGACAAATTTCTATTAAAAATAGTTATCTTGAAACTTTCCACCTTACATTTTACTACCATTAATCCTGATCAACGGGTTGTACGACCAAAGTCCTCTGTACCAAAACATGCTATCGGGTGATAGTAACTAACACGCTAAAAAACCGTAAAGAAACGAGCTTTGATATTTTTCAACGCAAAGTAATTGATTGTCTTTTAACGTGTTTATAGCAGGCCTCAATGAACTCAACTCTGATGCATTTACCTAAAAATGTTGATGGGATCTTAGCCATTATCATCCGAATTATTGAGCATAAAACAGTCGACACTTTTATTTACAATCACATTTCTTTGCAAACATTGCTCAATGTCACATTTTAATATTATAATCGCCTCGATTTTCGTACATTGTATACAAAATAAAAAATATCATAATAAAACAACTTGTTTACATCAGGTAGTAAACAGCTAAAGACGGAATGAAAATTATGTTTAAAGCTAGTGAAGTACTAAACGGCCATTACGACAATGCCAGCCTAGATGAGCTATTCTCAGCCATAACAAATAATTACATCGTTGATGAAGAGCAATATCTTACTGAACTCTTGAAGTTAGTACCGTCATCTGACACCGATATTAAACAAGTGACGAATCGAGCCCATGAATTAGTCACTAAAGTTCGTCAGTACGAAAAGAAAGGCTTAATGGTAGGCATTGATGCCTTTTTGCAGCAATACAGTTTAGAAACACAAGAAGGCATTATTTTAATGTGTCTTGCTGAAGCATTGTTGCGTATTCCTGATGCGGCGACTGCCGATGCGTTAATTGAAGATAAGCTTTCTGGTGCTAAGTGGGATTTACACCTTAAGAAAAGCGATTCATTGTTAGTCAATGCATCCACCTGGGGATTAATGCTTACAGGTAAAATCGTTAAGCTCGATAAGAATATTGATGGTAAGCCAAGCAGTTTATTAAATCGACTCATCAATCGCGCAGGTGAACCTGTTATTCGTCAAGCCATGAATGCCGCAATGAAAATCATGGGTAAGCAATTTGTTTTAGGGCAAACCGTTCAAGAGGGCCTTAAAAACAGCACAGCTAAACGTCAACAAGGCTATACCCACAGCTACGACATGTTAGGTGAAGCAGCATTCACAGCTACAGATGCACAAAAATATTATCTCGACTACAGCAATGCCATTCGTCAATTAGGCGCTCAGTCGTATGAAGAATCAAATACACCTTTACCGACTATTTCGATCAAGCTTTCAGCTCTTCATCCGCGATATGAAGTCGCCAACGAGGATAGAGTACTAAGCGAGCTTTATGACACTGTGATTAAACTTTGTGTTCAAGCGCGTGAGCTAAATATCGGTATTTCTATCGATGCAGAAGAAATGGATCGCTTAGAGTTATCGTTAAAGCTATTTAAAAAGCTGTATAACGCTGAAGAAATTAAAGGATGGGGATTATTAGGTATTGTCGTCCAGGCTTACTCTAAGCGTGCTCTGCCCGTTCTATGTTGGTTGACGAAGCTTTCTCGTGAGCAAGGAGATGAAATCCCATTACGTCTAGTAAAAGGCGCTTACTGGGATAGTGAATTAAAATGGGCTCAACAAGCTGGCGATGGCGGTTACCCACTTTTCACCCGTAAAGCAGGTACTGATGTGTCATACCTTGCCTGTGCAAGATACTTATTGTCAGAAGCCACTCGTGGAGCTATTTACCCACAGTTTGCCACTCATAATGCACAAACTGTAGCCAGTATCAGTGCGATGGCCGGTGATAGAAACTATGAATATCAGCGTTTACATGGCATGGGCGAAGAGCTTTATGACACCATGCTTGCTGAAGCTGGCGCTAAAGCTGTCAGAATTTATGCACCGATCGGTGCGCATAAAGATCTCTTACCATACTTAGTCAGAAGACTACTTGAAAATGGTGCCAACACTTCCTTTGTGCATAAATTAGTTGACCCTAAAACCCCTATTGACAGCTTAGTGGTTCATCCTGTTATCACACTCAAATCCTATAAAACTTTAGCCAATAATAAAATCGTCTTGCCGGAAGATATCTTCGGCGAAGAACGTAAAAACTCTAAAGGACTCAACATGAATATCATCTCCGAATCCGAGCCATTTTTCGCAGGAATTGAAAAATTTAGCCAAACTCAATGGCAAGCTGGCCCATTAGTTAATGGCGAGACGCTAACGGGTGAAACGATTAATGTTGTCAGTCCTTTTGATACTAACCAAGCTGTTGGTAAAGTGGCCTTTGCAAATAACCAAGCCGTTGAATTAGCACTAAGCTCTGCTCAAGCATCGTTCCACAGCTGGAGCCACACTCCAGTTGAAGAACGTGCCAACGCTCTTCAAAAACTGGCGGATTTGCTCGAAGAAAATCGTGAAGAGTTAATCGCACTTTGTACCCGCGAAGCCGGAAAAAGTATTCAAGACGGGATTGATGAAGTCCGTGAAGCCGTCGATTTTTGTCGCTACTACGCCATTCAAGCTAAAAAAATGATGGCTAAACCTGAACTACTCCCAGGCCCAACGGGTGAGCTAAATGAATTATTCATTCAAGGACGTGGGATTTTTGTTTGTATTAGCCCATGGAACTTCCCTTTAGCGATTTTCTTAGGCCAAGTAACAGCTGCACTTGCTGCAGGTAACACTGTAGTTGCAAAACCAGCTGAACAAACATCAATTGTCGGCTATCGCGCAGTACAACTGGCTCACGAAGCGGGTATTCCGACTGATGTTTTACAATTCTTACCGGGTACAGGCGCAACGGTAGGCGCAGCAATTACCTCTGATGAACGTATTGGTGGTGTGTGTTTTACAGGGTCAACAGGCACAGCAAAATTAATTAATCGTACTTTAGCAAATCGTGAAGGCGCAATTATTCCATTAATTGCTGAAACTGGTGGCCAAAATGCCATGATTGTCGATTCTACTTCACAGGCTGAGCAAGTGGTTGCTGATGTTGTTGCTTCATCATTTACCAGTGCCGGACAACGATGCTCAGCGTTACGAGTGCTGTTCTTACAAGAAGATATTGCCGACCGTGTGCTTGATGTCATGCAAGGGGCAATGGAAGAACTCAGTATTGGTAACCCTAGTTCAGTTAAAACCGATGTAGGGCCTGTGATTGATGCAACAGCTCAAGCTAACCTCAATGCGCATATTGATCATATCAGCCAAGTGGGCAAATTGATTAAGAAAAATCAACTTCCTGAAGGCACAGAAAATGGTTACTTTGTTGCACCAACAGCGGTTGAAATTGATTCAATCAAAGTGCTTGATAAAGAACATTTTGGACCAATACTGCACGTTATACGTTACAAGGCTGCCAACCTTGCAGAGGTAATTAATGAAATTAATAGCACAGGGTTTGGGTTAACCTTAGGGATCCACAGCCGTAACGAAAGCCATGCACTTAATCTAGCGGATAAAGTTGATGTGGGTAATGTGTATATCAACCGTAACCAGATTGGCGCTGTCGTCGGCGTACAACCTTTTGGTGGCCAAGGTTTATCTGGTACTGGCCCTAAAGCAGGCGGACCGCATTACCTTACTCGCTTTATCACTGAGAAAACACGTACTAATAACATTACTGCCATTGGCGGTAATGCGACATTACTGTCTTTAGGCGATGCGGATTAACCTTATCCAAAGATAAGGTTGACTGTCTAAGTCTTCATTTAAAGCTCGCCACAGTGCGAGCTTTTTTTTGCCTACGAATTTATGTTCAAAATAGCATCGCCACGCTGAGTTTTTGCACTCAATTGTTAACCCAATTAAACAAAACATAATGAACAATGTAAAAGTCCCCAGAGAAGCAAAGAAGTCTAGACGTCTAGATTGACACTAATTTATAGATCTCCTATGCTTGCCAGAACTTAAGAAGTCATCATAATACTGATTATTAATACAGAGCTTGCTAAAGTAGCTTTGAACTTCGAAAGACTAGAACACTGCACTTTTGACACTAAATAAACAATAAGAGAGACAACCTTGACGACACAACAAACAACAACGAGCCCAGCCTCCTTTATTGCTTTATTGCCTCTATTTGCTTTTCTTGCATTATTTATTGGCGCGGGCGTTTACTTTCAAAGCCAAGGTGTAGACTTTGCGTTTTATCAACTACCAAGTGTAATCGCCATTTTACCAGCGATTATTCTGGCGCTTCTGCTTTCTAAGCAGAAACTAAACCAATCTATTGATACCTTTATTGCGGGTATCGGCCATAGCAATATCATTGCAATGTGTCTTATTTATTTGCTTGCTGGCGCATTCGCCTCTGTTGCAAAAGCAACGGGCGGCGTTGATGCAACTGTTGCTTTGGGACTGTCAATGATCCCATCTAGCATGTTGCTACCTGGCTTTTTTGTTATCGCCGCCTTTATTGCAACTGCAATGGGTACATCAATGGGCACCATTGCCGCCGTTGCACCTATTGCTTTAGGCGTTGCCGACCAAGCCCAAATTGATTATGCCTTAATGGCGGGTGCTGTTATGTCTGGCGCATTATTTGGTGATAACTTATCGATTATTTCTGACACTACAATTGCTGCAACTCGCACTCAGGGTTGTGAGATGAAAGATAAGTTCCGTGAAAACTTAATCTTTGCCTTGCCTGCATCGATAATTACATTGGTTTTATTTGCTTTTGCAGGCCAAGGACAAGCAGAAGTTGCGCCACAAGAAATCGACTTAATCAATGTCATTCCTTACTTAACTATCTTATTTTTAGCTGTCGCAGGCGTAAACGTCTTCGTCGTGCTAACTGTCGGTATATTGCTTGCTGGTGCAACTGGACTGTTTATCGCCGATTACAGCGTTATCCAGTTCGGTCAAGATATCTATGCTGGTTTTACTAACATGCAAGAAATCTTCATTCTTTCAATGTTAGTTGGTGGTTTAGCTGCGTTAATGCAACAACAAGGTGGCTTGAAGTTTGTTAGCGAGAAAATCGAAGCACTGATTAAACGTTTCTCAAAGGCAAAAGGTGGCACTTCAACCCGCGCGGCAGAATTAGGGATGGCAAGTATTGTTGCAGCAACCAACACCTGTGTTGCTAACAATACCGTATCGATTGTTGTCGCCAGTGATATTGCTAAAGAGCTTGCTCAAAAGCATGGTGTTGCGCCTAAACGTGCAGCAAGTGTACTGGATATCTTTGCTTGTATTATTCAAGGCTTAATTCCACATGGCGCTCAAGCACTACTAATAGCATCGACGTTTGCCATTAGTCCACTTGCTGCAATTTCAAATGCTTGGTACTGCATGATCTTAGCCGTTGTTGCTATCGCTATTGTAATTTTGCGTAAGCGAGCTTAATCAAAACTATCTAATACACGTCAACAATACATCTTTAAAGCCTGATATCGCTGCCGCAACGCTGGAGCAATATCAGGTTTTTTTCGTTATTTTTGCTGATTAAAACACGTAAACAGTGATATTCTGAGTTAAACATTTAGTTAACAATGGCCCCATGTCTAGTTCAATCGAATCAAATAAACATTACGACCTTCATTTAATGATTATTTTCATGTCGTTAGCGACGGCTGTGATCAGTGGACTAGGAATTGGAACCGCATTAATCGCTGAAGTGGCACGATTGGGCGTCAGTCCGTTAAGTATACGTGCAGACACCTTGGGCGATTATATGACCTCCCCTTTAGCAATCGTTTATAATATGGGCTTGGTCATTGGTGGCGCTTGCTTAATGCTATCTATGTTAGCTCGCTATTATGTTTTTGAGGACTTTTATAGCCGTACAATCACCGTAACCGGGGCGACATTAGGCGTGCTCATTGTGTTAATTGGTATCTTTCCGATCAACTTTTTAGAACAACATCGGTTCTTTTCTACCGGATATTTGATTTGCACCTTTGTGCTACACAGCTTTTGTTTTATTGATTATTTCCGCAAGAATAGCTCTCTTTCCGCTTCCTTATTCGCTTTCAATATCATCGGCCTGATTTTTTCAGTCGCACTGATGTATTTACTGAATTGGTCTACATTGGATTTTGACCCATGCTCTCATAAGGCTCACGAAATTTGTTGGGTCTCACTGGTCATGTGGGTGCTCACTCAAGCCAATATTTTATGGTGTGTACTGCTTGGATTAACTATGCGAAAAATGATAAAAACTCAGCAGCGCCAGCTCTCGACACTGACCTTTGCGAGTAACTAGCCTTGCCAGTAAACATGCGTTTAGAACAATATCTAGCTCATTGCGGCGTCAGTTCACGTCGCCAAGCTCAGCGCCTAATTGCGGCAGGAAGAGTGACATTTAATGGTCAATTAGCTAGCCCTCTTGATAGGGTCAATGCCAACGCTATCAATCCGAATATTTTATTAGACGGCGCCCCTATCGCTCCCATCGAAACCAAGCAATATTGGTTGTACCATAAACCGGTTGGTATTGATTGCCGTTTATTACCCGATTTACCTTCCAGCCTGATTCATATTCTACCAGCAGCCCCTAGACTGTATCCTGCTGGACGATTGGATAAGGATTCCCGTGGTTTGTTATTGCTGACTAATGATGGTGAGCTTACCCATAAATTAATGCACCCAGACTATGGGCATCAAAAAGTGTATTTGGTTACTGTAGATCGAGACTTTTCAGCTGAATTTATTGAAAAAATGGCAAAAGGGGTGAGCTACAAAGACGTCACTACTAAACCATGCGATGTAGAAGCAGTTTCGAGCAACCAATTTAAAATCACACTGACTCAAGGGCTGAATCGTCAGATCCGAAGAATGACTAAGGCCTTAGGTTATACTGTCATTGATTTGGTCAGATTAAGCATGATGAATTGTGAATTATTAGACTTGCCAGAAAAACAAATGCGGCCATTAGAGGCCGCAGAAATTAGCTTATTAAGGCATCAACTTAAGCTGTAGATGCCTGTTAAATAAGGCTTGCTTAATGGACGATTTCCATCTCTTCCAATAAGTTTTCAGCATTATCTAAGTACTTCATCACCCATAGCATGTAGCGGCTATCAACTTGAATTGAGCGATTAGTTTGTGGGTCGTAGCCCCAGTCGCCAATAATTGATTCATACACACCATCAAATAACAGACCGACTAATTCAGCACGGCCATTTAGTGTTGGAGAGCCAGAGTTACCACCTGTGGTGTCAAGCGTCGATAAGAAGTTAACCGGAACAGAATCTAACGATTTAACGTAGTAATCGCCATATTGTTTGTTTTTGATTAGCTCAAGCTGTTTAGCTGGCGCATCAAACGGATCTGCACCAGTGTCTTTAGCAAGGATACCTTCTAAGCGAGTAAATGGCACTGCAACTAGTCCATCTTGTGGGCTGTAACCTTTCACATTACCTACAGTCACACGTAAACTTGAGTTAGCATCAGCATATACTGGCTTACCTAACTCCTTATTGTACGCGATAATTGCATCCATATATTGAGGGCGCACCTTCATTAAATCACCAGCAAGTTGTTTACGTGCCTTTTCTTGCTTCATTCTTTCATCATAAGTGCTAACAGCATATTGAATAAACGGATCTTTTGACTTTTTAAACTCAGCAACAGACTTATCCATCCACGCCAATCGAACCGCTTTATCTGAAAGTTCAGTTTTGGCATACATCTTATCAAGGGTCTTGCTCAATTTAGCGTTATCGGCACTTTTACCAATAGCGAATGCTTTATCAAATGCTGGTAGGCGATCAGCTTGAGGTAATGCTGCGTAACGGGTCATTAAGTCTAATAACATCGCTTTATCAACACTGGCAGCAAATCGACGCTCAATACGCTCCATACCAGAAGTAAAGCGAGTCATATCTCGCTCTTGATACCCAGGTTCACGATCCATATCAGCCAATGTTTTCTCGTTCGCTAAGCGATATAAACGTTCAGCTGTCGACATCATTGAACTGTAACCCATATAGCTCATGATTAAATCGCGCTCTTGCTGTTGCTGGCTTTGCTTAATTAGCTTATCCAGTTGTGCTAAGACTTCGCCATATTGTGATTTACGCTTACTATCAGCTTTTATCCACTGCGACAGTTTTAGCTCTAGCGCTTTACGATCATCAAGCATGGTCGACTTGCCATAAAACTCAATCATTGAGGTAAAGTTTTTCGCATAGTTAGCTAACCCAGCGATAGCACTCTCATACTTAATTCGTTCATCACTGCCTTCTGGCGCGGTCTCTTTGATGATTTCAATTAGGCGCTCACGAAGTACTTTCCCTTCTGGGTAAGCCCATTCAAATTGGTTCTCAACTTCATTAGCTGTGCGGTAACGATTAGTGCGACCTGGATAACCAGCTACCATTACAAAATCACCGTCACTAACCCCTTTAGCAGAGACTTTTAAAAAGCTTTTAGGCTCGTAAGGAACGTTATCCTTACTAAAGTCAGCAGGCTTACCGTCTTTACCTACGTATGCGCGATAAAAAGAGTAATCTCCCGTGTGGCGAGGCCACATCCAATTATCGATATCACCACCATATTTACCAACACTACCCGCTGGATTATAGGTTAAGCGAACATCACGAATTTCCATTTGTTTCACAAGGTAATACTCTAGACCACCATGAAAACTATAAACTTTACAACGATATCCATCTTCAGCTTCACATTCAGCAACTAATGCTTTTTCTTGTTGCTCGATACCTTTATAGAACTCATTACCGACTTTATTCATTTGACCTGACTTCACTCTATCAGTCACATCAGTTACCGCCTCGGTAACATAAATTCGTGAACCAGGGGTTGCTGGTAATTCCTCTGCGTAAGTTTTCGCTAAGAAGCCTTCTTTTAACAGGTTTTTTTCAGGGGTAGAGTTGTATTGAATTGAGCCATACGCACAATGGTGATTGGTTACAACCAAGCCTTTAGGAGACACAAATGATGCTGTACAACCACCAAGGCTTATCACAGCATTCATTGGAAATTCCGTTAACTTAGAGATTGATTTTGCATCAATTTCTAACCCTTTTGCTTTAAGTTCATCAGCCATTGCTGGTAATTGATAAGGTTGCCACATCCCCTCATCAGCTTGTGCAGAAAAAGATGCCAAGATTGCGGCACTTAATAACCATTTTTTCATGTTGTTAATTCCATTTGATTCACAATAGTGAGTGTGTTGTTTGTTATACCTATTTAATAGCAAAAAGATGAACAAAAGCAGACCACTAAACTTACTTTTAGGCCAATAAAAAAGTCAGGCATATAGCCTGACTTTATCATATTGAAACAAAGGAATAATAGCCTTAGACAAACTCAGTTACATTCCTTTCTAAAAAACGTTAACTGACGTTTACATTTTAGCCCAGTGCGACCATTAATTGCGCTAGCACAATCATCACACCTAAGAGCCCTGTTACGCCCAGCGCAAGATTTCCACCAGCGACTTCATAGCCACCCATTTGCGCTTTACGTTGCTTCAATGCCATTGCAATTGGCAAGAATATGATCATGACAACTAGCGGTATAGCCGCAAAACCCAACACTTGGAAGAACCCATCAGGATAGTAAAGCGCACATAACAATGGTGGAACAAACGTGATTAACCATGTTTTAGCTCGGCCTGCTTTATCATCTCTTGCACGAGTTAATTCAGCCACATAATCAAACAAACTCATGGTCACACCCAAAAATGATGTAATCAACGCAAGGTTAGCAAATAAGTCGATAAACTGACTTACGATAGCTGACTGAGCAACACCTTGAAGAGCATTAACGAGCTCAGGTAAAGAACCAGCAAAACCATGAACGGTTTCCCCACCTAAAGTACCCAGCGTCACAAGTAGCCACAATATGTAGCAAAATAGCGGTATTGTAGAACCAATCAGCAATATTTTACGTAACGATACCGCATCGCCATCTAGGTATCTAACGATCGTTGCAATACACACATGGAAACCAAATGAGGTAAATACCACAGGTATGGCAGCTAACCACAGTTGATCCAATTTATCGCCTTCAGCGACATTGGCAGAGAAGTTAGTCAATGAAGCAACAATATTCACTTCTGGCAATAAAAAGGCAACCACAAGTACAAGCAACACCACCATAGCGGTGAATAAGACTCTTGAGACCTTATCAATCCAAGTCACGCCGATAGCAATAAAACCACCGAAGATTAAAGTAAATAGCAATACTGAGACTTGGTTATTTAAATCCACACCTAATAACGGCTCTAAACGGGTTTCAAGTAATGAAGAACCGCCCATTAGATACACCATTGTCAACGCAAATAGCAGGCTTAAAAATGAAGCACCTTGAATTAACTGACCCACTTTGCCTAATGTTTTACCCGTTATGCCGTGAACATTATCACCCACACCAGCGCGTAAATTAATCTCAAGCATGAGTAAAGAGGTATAAGCCGATAATCCCCAAATGACAACCAGTAACATAATCGCAGGCATAATCCCTAATGCTGCAGTCGCTAGCGGCAACGCTAGCATTCCTCCCCCAATTGCAGTACCTGCAACAATGGCTATTGAGCCAAGCATTTTTAAGTTCAAAACATGAGTCCCGTTTAATTTTTATTTATTGGTCGTTATTTGGCTAGATTGAAAGTGTGTATAACATTTCATCGAGCTGTTTTGACAGTATCAGATGCTTCTTGTAACAAGCAAGACACTTAGTTATATAAAGGCTTACAAGCCTGTTAATAAACAATTACGCAACATTAATTTAAAAACTTAAATGCAATAATATTGCAATGGCGTAGCATTACGCCGCTACAATCAATATTTACACTAAATCGGTATAAAAAGACAAGTGAAGCAACTAAGAGGAATGACGTTAAGGAATAGAACAATTAGGCTAACAGCTCAGAAATGAAAAATAAACGCAAAAAAGGGAAGGCATCTGCCTTCCCTTATATTTTGAACATAACACTCTGTTTAATACTATTTAAGCATTAACAAGATTAAAGGGCATGATTACGCTTCTAACAATGCTTTAATGCGTTGTCCGTAGTCAGCATCAGCTTTAGTGAAATGTGCCAGCATTTTTTGCTGAACATCTTGAGTCACTTGACCGAGTGTACCTGCAATCGTTTCCGCAAGGCGTTGTTTTTCTTCCTCACTGAAGATGCGATATAGATTACCTGCTTGAGTATAATCATCTTGGTCATATCGGCTGTATCTATCAGCTTCCCCATCAAGTCTTAGCGGTGGCTCAGCAAATTGGCTCGCATCTTGTAGGCCCGTGTCAACTGAATTTGGACCATAGTTAGGTGTTGCATCGCCGCCTGTTTGGTTACCGTTATAAGGGCATTGCGTTCCTGCCATCGCGCCGCCACGTTGATGGTGGTTAGCCTTCGCTGCATGCGGACAGTTAACCGGAAGTTGATTATAGTTGGCACCAATTCGATAACGCTGTGCATCTGCATAAGCAAATAAACGGGCTTGCAGCATCTTATCTGGAGACGCGCCCACACCTGGTACAAGGTTACTTGGTGCTAAAGCCACTTGCTCAACTTCTGCAAAGTAGTTTTCAGGTAAGCGATTAAGCTCAAGTTCACCAATTTCAATCAAAGGATAATCAGCATGTGGCCATACTTTTGTTAGATCAAATGGATTGATCGCATAAGTATTCGCTTCAGCTTCCGGCATAATCTGGACATTTACAGTCCATTTAGGGAAGTTTTTATCGTTAATTGCGGCAACCATATCACGCTGCGACGAATCAGGGTCAATCCCTTTTAATTTATCCGCTTGCTCGCCAGTTAAATTAACTACACCTTGTTGCGATTTAAAGTGGAACTTCACCCAGAAACGCTCACCTTTGGCATTCCAGAAAGAAAACGTATGCGAACCATAGCCGTGCATTTGGCGATAATTAGCCGGGATCCCACGGTCTGACATTAAAATTGTCACTTGATGCATTGCTTCTGGGTTTAATGACCAGAAATCCCACATGGCTTGTGGATCTTTTAGGTTTGTATGTGGGTTACGCTTTTGTGTATGAATAAAATCAGGGAATTTAATACCATCTCTTAAAAAGAAAGTTGGCGTATTGTTACCCACAATATCGTGATTACCTTGCTTGGTATAAAAACGTAAACCAAAGCCACGAGGATCGCGCTCTGCATCAGCAGATCCCATCTCACCGCCTACTGTTGAAAATCGAACAAATGTTTCAGTTTCTTTTCCAACGCCATTGAAGTGCTCAGCAATGGTGTAGTCACTTAAATCTTTGGTTAAGGTAAATTTACCGTAAACACCCGTTCCCTTAGCATGAACAATACGCTCTGGAATTCTTTCACGATTGAAATGAGCTAGTTTCTCAATTAAATGCCAGTCTTGGAGTAAAACGGGGCCTCGTTCTCCTGCTGTTAATGCATTTTGATCGTCAGCTATTGGTGCGCCACTTTGGCTAGTTAAATAATGTGAAGTAGTCATTCTCTATTTATTCCTTTTAGTTATCTTGTAGCCACATTTCAATTAAATCGTGGACGGTTGCCATGATGCTCTCTCCTGGCTCAGTATTTATTGCGATAAATCAATAATAGTGACGAAAAGCAATTAGCTAAAGCGATTAAATGCGATGATAACAATAGAAAATAACGATTCAAGATTAATATCTGATTTATATAGTAAAAGTGTGTAAATTAGTTTGTAATTGAGATTCATTCACATTAAAAAGGAAAGTTTTGATAAAAATAGCTGCGTTTTTCCTTCAATAGGCGCCTCTGAGCCGACAAAGAAAAACTTAAAATGTGCTAAGAAGATTACCGAAAATGATTCAGAAAAAATGCGATAGTTTGACTTAATTATCGCATTCAAATACCACGCAGTTTTCTGGTGTAATTTGACTGTAGAGTAATCTTTTGTGGTTTGAACTGTAGTTGGAACTATGGTTTAAACTAGCCAAGACGTTGGCTCAATAAAGAAAGCCTTTCCAGGTACTGAAAAGGCTTAAGCTTGTTTCAAATCAAAGGCGCAAGTAACACCACTACCAATGCCAAAAGAACGCTAGTTGATTCATCCTGTCTTATCAGGCCTTATCATTTGAAGCAGGTTCGGGCTCTCGATACAGTTTCACTAAGTAATAAATATCAATCAATACAATAAAAAAGTTCACTAATGCCACAGGTATAGCACTAATTGCGAGTCCGTAAGCGACAAACAAAGCTGCACCAATTAAATTCCACCAGCGAAGCTTTTTAATATTCGACATCATGAGTGAAATAGCCACCACTACAGATGCTAAATAACCCACCCACTCCCATATTGTTGCAGATTCCATTCATTAATCCTTAATTGTCTTTATTACTTCAGTGTAGCTAATCTTCATAAGTTATGCTGCTAGCCTGCCTTTCTTGCTACAACAGCAGCTGTCATTCGAGAAATACAGCACAACTCGCCTGCACTATTGGTTATAAGAACCTCCCAGACTGAGCTACGCTTGCCAATATGAACAGGTTTAGTTGTAGCAATCAGCTCACCTTTACGCGATGCTTTTAAATGATTGGCATTTATCTCTTGGCCCACACAATAAAAGTTCTCAAAATCGACAACAAAATTAGCAGCATAGCTTGCAACTGTTTCCGCCAATGCGACATTAGCTCCGCCATGAACAATACCTAAGGGATTGTGAACTGCAGGGTCTGCTGGCATCGTTGCAACCATATAATCATCACCAATTTCAGTAATTTTAATGCCTAACGTTTTCATTAAGGTGCCTTTACCATGGAGCCCACTGTCCATTTTGGCGCAATTCTCTAAGGTAACTTCTCTAAACCAAATACTCATCTTGTCATCCATATCAAAAAACTGTCTTCAGTCTACTGGCTCGCTTTTTAATATCAACGCTTTTACAGATAAAGTTTTTAACAACAAAAAGGGATGGCAAGCCATCCCTTTTTCTACAGTAATCTTACTGTTTAGTGTTGATTAAAATGCTGCAACAATTGGATCAGAACATAAGCTCGTTTCTGTTTCACAGATTTTATATGTCACTTCAGCTGGAGCATTAGTAAAGCGATCGCGATAACGGCCATCATTCGCTGTTGTCGCTACCATGACGTCATCACGATAAATCGCCACATTGTCACCAACTGCACCACTCCAAGTTAGATCAACTAAAGCACTACCTCGACGAGACTTCATTGTACGAGTCACCGCTGCATCAATTGAATAATCAAATACTTCTACATCCATAGATACAGTGTCAGATTGGTTTTCACTATCAGTTACAACCAACGAGACATTATAGATACCACCAGCAGCATACATGTATGCTGGAGATTCATCTGATGACATGCTGCCATCACCGAAGTCCCACTCATAACTAACGATATCATCGTTGATATCTGAACTTGTGTTAGTAAAGCTAACCATTAGCCCATCAACATCATATTCAAAACCGGCAACAGGTGCAGCTGGAGCTGCTTCACCTAATGCTGAAATATCTAATCCCCAGCTATTAAGTGTACCCGTATCGCCAGCGGCATTATCTGATACAGATAGTGTCCATGTACCCGCTGCTATATCACCGTTAAAGTCTGATAGACTCCAAGTTTTAACAAGATCATCGGCACTACCACCTTCACGATCATGTAATACCACAACAGTCCCATCAGGCGATGTTAAGCTAACAATTAAATCGCCAATCCATGTGTGGCTGATATCAACGCTAACAGCTAAATCAAAGATTTGAACAGGATCTACAATTTCAATCGTGCTAGTAATTAGACTGTTATCGCTAATATCAACAGGTGAATCATTACCATAGCTGTAATCATTCAATCCAGCAGGATAAATAGTAAGCGCAACCGCTTTATCTTTAACAGTTACGCCATCATCAGCAGAAACAGTTAATACATAGTCTCCCCAAGCAGCGTCATCAAGGGTAGCAACATCCAATGTAAAGTCATCACCAGCCATCGCTGTGTCTGTTGATAAGCTCACACCATCAAGCGCTGGTGAAGACGATACCGTTAGGCTTACTTGATCATTCCAGCCTGCAATACTGCCTACAGAGAAGTCGTAACTTACTGCACTTCCTGCTTCAACAGATTGTGAAGCTGGCGTCACTGATAACTTAAATGATGGGTCTGGATCAGCTGCCGCTAACGCATCAGCCACATTCAATCTTGTACCCGCAACCGTGATACCAGTTAAATCACCATTGACTTCACCCGAATCCATTAGCAACTGTTTCATTTCAGTCGGGCTAATATCTGGTTCAACCGACCATACTAAAGCAGCTGCACCCGTAACGTGAGGGGTTGCCATTGAAGTACCTGATATAGTGCCGTACGAATCATTAGGGAAAGTAGATAAAATCGCAGAACCTGGCGCGCCCATATCTACACTGGTTAAACCCCATTGTGAAAAGCTAGAAATGGCATCATTTCTGTCAGTACTCGCAATAGACATAACAACATCAGAGTCATAGCTTGATGGGTAGTGCGGGTTAACGTCATTATCAATCGCGTCATTACCCGCTGCAGCAACAAATAAAATGCCTTGATCACCAGCTGAATCAATAGAATCTTTTAATGCTTGGCTGAAACCACCGCCACCCCAAGAGTTATTGGTCGCTTTAACATCAACGCCATGGTTAACCTTGAGATTTGTGAAATAATCAATACAAGCAATTGCATCTTCGGTTGTTCCCGTACCACTGTCCGATAGGAACTTACAACCGATCATCGTTACATCCCAGTTGACCCCCACGACACCGACGCCGTTATTACCTGTTGCACCAATGGTACCCGCAACATGTGTACCATGACCATTGCCGTCCATTGGATCACCAGATCCAGTTATCGGGTTATAACCATGTACATCATCGATGACCCCATTACCATCATCATCTATGCCGTTACCTGCAATTTCACCAGGGTTAACCCACATATTACTGACAAGATCTGGGTGATTATAATCAACACCAGTATCAATGACGCCAATGACAACACTGTCGCTACCCGTTGTAATATCCCAAGCAGCAACGGCATCAATATCAGCCCCTGCGGTGCCTGAAGATTGACCAGTATTATGCAGGCCCCATAGGTCTACAAAGCTAGGATCATCCGGCATGCCTAAGGCTCTGTATGTGTAGTTTGGCTCTGCATATTTTACCGCTGGATGCTTGCTGATCATTTTGATTGCAGCATCTAAATCACTACCGCTTTTTAGTTGCAGTTTTGCAAGGCGACCTGATAATAAATGCTGAAATTTATCATCAACACCATCTAAATTTTTATCGGTTAACGTACCGCTAACTAAGCGTTGAGCAGATAACTTTTCAAATTTAGTCACGTTGTCTTTATAAACAACGAGCAATTGATCCTTTTTATATTCAACGGTATTTTTTGCCATTGCAGGGGCGGCATTTAACGCCATAACTGAAGTAATTGCGATTGCAATTGGTGACATTTTCTTGATCATTTTCTGGCTTCCTATCTTCCATTATTAATTCCAGAACCGGTACCTCAACACTGGTAGCTTATCCATTAGCCTTATAAGCGAGTTGACATTCCACTAAGTGAAACCCGGAATTGTTGTTGCATTGTGATTGTTGTCATAGCAAAAGGAGTTTTAAAAGTGGCGAATCGTGAAATAGTAATAAACTACTAACCCTATTAGTCTAGATAAAATATCAACCTGCCAAAGTCCACAAATTAAATCTTTTATAAACACTAACTTAAACACAAATAGCACTAAAGTATTGTTGTTAACAGGGCAAATAAAAGTAGCCATTCTTCCGATTGAGCTATCAAGTATCTGTCCGTAAGTTAACCCATGTAGCTTGTCTCAGTTCATATAAAGGAAGTCATCAAGGTTCACGAGAATGCCAAAGATTTGCAAAGAAAGACGGAAGATTTCAATGCGGATTTTTCGACATTTTCTCAACAGACTTTTTGAAATGTACGGGTACCAAGTTCACTTCATGCTCGCAGTCAGGACTCATTCTGCAGCGGTTAATTCTGTATGCATTATCTGTGCTAGGAAGCGAATTTTACTATTGAGAAGGTAGTTACCAGCACTATCACTTGAATCAATATTCAAACAGGGAGCGTCTAATGAAGTCGCAAACAAAATTATCGTTAATTTCTCTCGCTATTACAGCAAGTCTTGCTTTACCGGTCAGCGCTACTGGCCTATCTCTGCCTGGTGTCACTGCTGTAGAAAAATCAGCAGAAGTCGCTGCAGCAGTTAACAGTCAATCGACTGTTGTTCAAACTGGATTAGGGCAAGATGCTTTAGTTAGTCAATCTGGTACTCGTCATGTTGCAGAGGTCACTCAAGTTGGTGATGACCAAATTGCTGAAGTGATACAGACAGGTGATTGGCAGGAGTCATACATTACTTCTGAAGGTAATGGTAATATTGTGTTAACCAATCAGGTTGATGACTGGCATATTTCAAACGTAAGTGTGAATGGTAATGACAACCAAGTTACTGTTGACCAATCAGGGTTTTGGAATACAAGTGAAACCACTTCTGTAGGCGCATCTAATATCGCTGATACAGTACAAGACGGGTTTCGAAACAACAGCATTATCCAGCAAGTGGGTGACAGCAACTTAACTCAAACCACACAAGTTGGTGAAACTAACTTGGCAATTTTTCGTGTAGAAGGTAATGACAATGATGGCATTATCTCTCAGCAAGGTAACAATAACCAAGCTGGCTTAGTATCTGCTGCAGGTGGTACAAACGTTGGTAATAACAACGATTTATTTGTCGACCAATCAGGTGATGAAAACTTTGGCGCTGTATTAGGTGTCACAGGTAATGATAACAGTTTTGAAATCGTCCAATCTGGCTTTGCTAACACAGGGGTTGTTGCAAGCTTAACGGGCTCAGATAACGATATTGTTATCGATCAAACCGGTGACTTGAACAGCGCCGTTATTGAGTTTGCTACTGGCAATGGTAATGAAGTATTCATCTATCAAGATGGTACAGGCAACCAAGTTGGTGATAGCAACATTGCTGTAATTTCTGGTAATGACAACATGATTGATATTGATCAGTCAGGTACTGCCAACCTAACCGAGTTCGAAACAATCGGCGATATAAACGTGATTAGTGTCGTTCAAGATGGCGAAGATAACTACGTTGCTTCAGGTACATATGGTGCTGATAACATGGTAGAAATTAGCTCAACAGGTAACAGTAATGAAGTTGCTGTGTTTGTTGAACTTGATCAAAATACAGTTTCAGTTAGCCAAGAAGGCGACACTAACTTTGCTTATTCAGATACCTTTGGTTTTGAAAACAGCACGACACTTGAACAAGTCGGCTCTGACAACGAAGCCACAGTGAGCGTCGTTGGGATTGGCCAAAGTGTTGATATCGTACAAGAAGGCGAATTTAACTTAGCTGATGTTGTGTCTCTTGGTGAAGATCATATCATCGATATTGCACAAGAAGGCGCTGGTAACTGGGTTGGTGGCGATGACGGCTATTTCCTTGTCGATGGTACTAACAACAGCTTAACTATTTCTCAAGTAGGCAATGATAACTTAGTAACGGGTATGCAAGTAGGCAGTAACGATATGATCAATGTATCGCAGTCTGGCGACTTTAATACAGCAACTATTTACCAAAACTAATTATTGCTTTTTACAAATAATTTGTAGTAGCGATGAAAAAGGGAGCCATTTGGCTCCCTTTTTATGCAAACTTGTTGACTGCAATTTTAATGGAAAATCATTAACTGTAACGTCTACCAGTATATAGATTTAAGCGAACTCAAAGTGAGCTTGATAAGTTTGCGCCCAACGCAATAATTCAACCCGATTGCGTGATTGCGTTTTACGGAAAATAGATGAAATGTGGGCTTTGACTGTATGCTCACTAATACACAACCTGTGGGCAATTTCTTTATTACGAGCACCGCTAGAAACAAGTTGAATAATCGTTCTTTCTCGGCTTGTTAGCATTTGTAGCATAGCAACCGTATCAGGCGGAATATCAATATTTGCATCCAGTTTCTGAACCAGTCTGCGGAAAATCTTACTAATGAGCGGTCTATCATACCAAAGCTCATCTGCGACCATTTTTCTCAGCCCTGTTAACATCAGATCCATACGCTGATCGGCATAAAGTAAGCCTCTTACTCCTAACAATAGCGCTGACTCTTGATCAAGCGAGCCACGCTCAACTTGATATAAAGCAACAGGGACATGATTGACGAGCCGAGAAACCAGTAAAGGGATACCTTTACTGTCTAAAGCCGCTCCTTTTTGAGCGATTAGATAAAAACTATTGGTATTTTTCTCAACCTCTAGTTCACTCGCATGTTTAACTATGCGAGTTTTGAGACCAATAGACTCAGCTAAAATGGCCAAATGACATGGCGCTGCGACTTGGTGCAGAAAAACTAATTCATCAATATTTGAATTCATCACTTTTCTCCCTGAAAAGTATCCATCACATCTCGCGTCAGCGAGTTTCTTCCTGAAATGTTGAAAACATGTAACAACAATGTTCAATGATAGTATATTTTAACTAGTCCATAAGGTATTTTTGCAATACTAATGTATGAATTAATCATCTAAGTCCTTATAAAGTCCTCTATTAATAGCATAAAAAAACTTTCCGCACTGCCTAATTTAGTTTATTTACCTAAAAATTAGTGACGATTAAGTGATGCTAACTGCTTATTATGTAGTCCAGTAAGCAACACTAATGCACTAATTCCTCCTACTAATGCCATAAACATGTCAGATTGGGTATCCCAAACGTAACCTTGAGTGCCTAAAAAGGCTTCTGCATCTTCACCCGTTAATAAAGCTACCCACCATTCTATGAGTTCGTAGAAAGCTGAAAACGCCAACACAAAACACACAGATAAAAACTGGCACCAATAGCCTGGTTGTAACACATGATTTCTCAACATCACTTCACGGGCTAACATCACAGGTATAAAACCTTGCGCGAGATGGCCAACTTTATCGTAGTTATTTCTGTCACTATCCATCAGTTGTGCTAACCAATCGAATAACGGCACCTCTGCATAAGTGTATTTAGCGCCAACCAACAGCACACAGCAATGGATTAAAATTAACAGATAAGACAGTGAGGTTAAGGGGAATTTATTTCGAGTAAAAAATAGGATAGGAATAGCCAATAACGCAGGAAGCGCTTCAAGCCACCAAGTAAACATATCCTTAGGTGAGATAACAGACCAACAGAGCACGCTGCAATAAATCACTAGCCATATAACTTTCTTATTCAAACTAAATCCCTCTTAGATGATATTGTTCTAGAATTAGAATATTAACTTTAGCCATCTAGCCCTCTACAACCAGTTAAAAAAGTGCTATTTTGGTCTTGCATTACTATCAGCATAACATAAGCATAACTATTGATAAGAGGGTACCCATATCATGGCGAAACACTCGCTTGACAAGGATAAGATCAAAATCCTGCTGTTGGAGGGCGTCCACCAAACTGCGGTCGATGTACTAGAGCGTGCAGGTTACACAAACATTGAATATCACAAAGCTTCGTTACCAGAAGATGAGCTATTAAAATCCATTAAGGATGCCCATTTTGTCGGTTTGCGTTCCCGTACTCAATTAACTGCTGATGTGTTAAATCATGCTGAGAAATTAGTGGCTATTGGCTGTTTCTGTATTGGTACTAACCAAGTCGATATTGCTGCCGCTGAAAAGTTAGGTGTGCCTGTATTCAATGCGCCATTTTCTAATACGCGAAGTGTAGCAGAATTAGTATTGGGTGAAATCATCATGCTGATGCGTGGCATTCCGCAACGAAATGCCCATGCACATCGTGGTGGGTGGTTGAAGAGTGCAGCTGGCAGTTACGAAGTTCGTGGTAAAACCTTAGGCGTTATCGGCTACGGTCATATCGGTACTCAACTAGGTATTCTTGCAGAAACCTTAGGCATGAAAGTCGTATTTTTTGATATCGAAGACAAATTGCCACTCGGTAACGCGAGTCAAATTCACTCATTAGAAGCCCTATTGAATAAAGCTGACGTAATCAGTTTGCATGTACCTGAAACGCCTCAAACAAAAGACATGTTTGGCGCAACTGAGTTTGCTCAAATGCGTGAAAAAAGCATATTCATTAATGCGTCTCGTGGCACCGTTGTTGATATCGAAGCGTTATCTGAGGCATTAAAGTCTGGTCACCTTGCAGGTGCTGCGATTGATGTATTCCCTGTAGAACCAAAATCTAATGATGATGAATTTGTTAGCCCATTAAGAGGCTTAGATAACGTGATTCTTACTCCGCACATTGGTGGTAGCACCGCTGAAGCGCAAGAAAATATCGGTATTGAAGTCGCTGGCAAGTTAGCTAAATACTCAGATAACGGTTCAACTGTATCTGCAGTTAACTTCCCAGAAGTGACGTTGCCACAACACAAAGGCACTTCACGTCTACTGCATATTCACCATAACCGCCCTGGCGTATTGATCAAAATTAACCAAGCCTTCTCTGAAAAAGGTATCAACATTGCAGCGCAATATCTGCAAACCACTGCAGATATCGGTTATGTTGTGATGGAAGTTGACTCTAATCAAGCTGAACAAGCTCTTGGTGAATTGAAAGCGATTGATGGTACGATTCGTACTCGCGTATTGTTTTAATCGTTAAGTTAAACGGTCAATCAGCCCATTTAAACTTGATGACGAATTGACCAATAACATCACGAAAATATTGTGAACTAAAGCTATCTTCATTCAATTGAAGGTAGCTTTTTCTTTTGAGCATTAATGAATTCCGTTACACTCACTGTCTATCTTTTGATGGTCATCTTAAGGATCAGTTTATGACACTTGCAACAACACAGCCTGATTGGGACTTTCTACATACTTCCCCTGACTTATTTGTCGCCAATCTCACGCATTTAGGCTTAATTGAAATTACTGGTGAGCAAGGTAAAACCTTTATTCACGGCCAAGTCACCACTGATATCACCTCACTAACAGATCATCAATGGCGTTGGGGAGCTCATTGTGATGCAAAAGGGAAAATGATCTCAAGCTTCAGAACATTCTCATGCAATGACAGCTTATTCACCCTTCACACAGCATCCGCATTACCACTAAGTTTGGCTCAGTGGCAAAAATATGCTGTTTTCAGTAAAGCTGAATTAACTGATATCAGTGCGAGTAAATGTATTATAGGGATAGCAGGTAACACAGCAAGCCAGTTCGTTGAACAAGAATTTGGTGCGATAAATGACGAATTAACTGTCGTCAATAACTCGATTATTTTAAAAGATAATGACCGATTTATATTGATTCTAAACGAAGATATAGCAAGCAAAGTCATTGCAGCTTCTAAGCAGCCATTACTTAATGCTTCTGCTTGGCAAGCACTAGAGATAAAAGCGGGTTATGCCAACATTGACGCTAACCATAGCGCTGAATTTGTGCCACAAATGTGTAATATACAAGCTGTAAATGGGATTAGTTTTGAAAAAGGCTGTTACATGGGTCAAGAGACTATCGCCAGAATGAAATACCGAGGTGGTAATAAACGTGCCTTGTATATTTTATCTGGAACAGCCTCCGATACCGTCAATAGCGAAACACAAATCGAAGTTCAAATGGATGGTGACTATCGCCGTGCAGGTAAAGTCATTGAGTCAGTTCAGTATAATGGCCAAGTATTGCTTACCGCAGTCCTAGCAAACGACACTGATAATGATGCTGTACTTCGTATTAGCGATGACAGTGATAGCCTACTTTCAGTTGTACCACTACCTTATTCATTAGACGATGAGTAACAGCATAAGTAGTTGCGCTAATCAAACGTGATATAAAAAAGGCTGCTAACCCAATAAGGGTTAGCAGCCTTTTTATATTCTAAACTGCGGCAGTATTAAAAAGTTTCTTCATGCTTCGCTTTGATTTCTTTCACATCATCGAGTACTGAACGAAACTGTTTTACCAAATCAGGATCGAAATGCTTGCCTGACTCTTTCTCAATTAGCGCCATCGTGTCTTCAACCGTCCACGCTTTTTTATAAGGCCTTGCTGAAGTCAGTGCATCAAATACATCGGCAATGGCAATAATACGTCCTTCTATTGGAATATCTTCACCAGATAAACCGTGGGGGTAACCACTGCCGTCCCATTTTTCATGATGACTAATGGCAATGCGTTTAGCCATTTGCAATAAAGGGTCGTCATGATCGCCGATAATTTCAGCACCGATTTGCGCATGCGCTTGCATCTCTTTCCACTCATCGGCATCTAACTTACCCGGCTTTTTTAATATCGAATCTGGTGTGCCTATTTTGCCAATATCATGCATAGGCGCTGCGTTATAGACTAACTCACAAAACCGAGAAGAATGACCAGATGCAATCGCTAATAATCTAGCGTAGTGGCTCATTCTAATAACATGTAATCCGGTTTCATTATCTTTGTATTCTGCTGCTCGACCTAAACGGCGAATGATTTCAAATCGAGTTTCACTCAACTCTTTAGTACGTTGGGCGACTTCTGATTCAAGTAAGCGTTTTTGATCATACAAAGATAGATGGGTTTTTACTCTCGCCTTTACCACTGCGGGACTGACAGGTTTAGTAATATAATCCACGGCGCCTAACTCAAAGCCTTGTGCTTCATCTTCAGTCTCAGATAATGCCGTAACAAATATCACCGGAATGTGGCAGGTTAGTGGTTCACTTTTGAGTTTCTGGCAAACTTCATGGCCATTCATGCCTGGCATCATAACGTCTAACAAAATAAGATCTGGAGCCGATTTTTGAGCCAAAGCTAACGCTTTAGGACCATCAATTGCGACTTTGATCTTGTAATCTTTACCTAAAATACCAACTAAAATGTCAATATTTTCAGGTGTATCATCAACTATCAGCACCGTCGCTTTTTCCATGTTAAATCCCTATAACTCTTCCTAGTGAATATGACTTAAAATACTTTTCGGTAAGCTGTAAAAACCACATCAGCCAATACTCTTACGAATTTTCTGAATATGTTCGACAGCATCTTCAAACTGGTAACCTTTAATCATTGCACCTACAGGCTTAAGTTTAGCCCAAGTTTGCTGATTCACCTGTAACTGTAGATTGTCGATCATATCGGTAGCTGATGCATCGCCATCGTCTAACAGCGCCAATAACTTATCGAGTAATTCCGCAAAAACTTCATCGCTGATAAGTTCAAGCTGAGTAGCCTCATCGCCAGTTTCATTGTTATTTAACCAAACATCGATAGCTTCGCAAATTGAGCTAACTAAGCTATCTAATTGACTAAGTTCATCTGAAAGCTCAGTTTCGTCAATCAAGTTCTTTTCAAGTTCTTTTGCCTGAGCGGTTAACTTATCGCAAGCTAAATTACCGGATAACCCCTTAAGAGTATGTGCATACCTGATAGCATCTTCTCGTTCATTGCTATCGATAGCATTCGTTATCTCTTTAACAATGTGACGCTTACCCTCTACAAATCGGGTCAATATTTTGCGATATAGGCGAGCTGAGTTTTGCACTAATTGCAAACCACGATCGACATCGACGTCAGGATGCTGAGGCCAAGTTTCATCGGTCTTAGTTGAACCCTTTGCGGTGAATGTTAGGTTTTCTGTTGCTATGTTTGACCCTAAATATTTAAGCAAGGTTTGATATAAAAGAGAGACTTCTATTGGTTTAGCGACATGATCGTTCATTCCAGCGTTAATACATTTCTCTTTATCACCGGCCATGGCATTAGCAGTCATCGCAATAATCGGCAGATTTTCAAATTCTGGCTGTAATCTAATTTGCTCTGTTGCGGTATAGCCGTCCATTACAGGCATTTGGCAATCCATTAGCACTAAGTCAAAATCTTGTTTCGCTACCATGTCTAAAGCGATTTGGCCATTATCAGCAATAGTTAATTCAATACCCACTTGCTGTAGAAACTCTGCTGCGACTTCTTGGTTCATGTCATTATCTTCAACTAATAACACTTTTTTGCCATTTAGCTGTTCAAGCAACTCTGCATTTAAGCTGGTCGCCTTTGCTCTAACTGGCATGTGTCCTTGCTTACCAAATGCCGACATTATGGCATCGAGTAGTCGTGAAGCGCTGATGGGCTTGGTGATATAACCGTTGATTCCTAGCTCATTTACTGACTGAGTAAACTCAGGAGTCGCATGAGCTGATACCATAATCGTTAACGGCGGATTCGCACTCTCTTTCATTATGGTTTCAGCCGTTTCCAAACCATCCATGCCCGGCATTTTCCAGTCAATTAAGGCCAATTTGTAATTGTTTGAATGACACATGGAGATTGCTTCAGTACCATCTTTTGCCAAGGAAACACTGAAGCCCATACCTTTAAGCATGGTCTGTAAAATATCCCGTGCGGTTTGGTTATCATCAACAACTAAAAGCTCCATCCCTTCTAGCTCTTGAGTTGCCTTTAGCTGTAGATCATCGGCTTGGCTGAGCTGCGCAGTAAAGTAGAATGTACTTCCGACTCCACGCTTACTTTCCACTCCTATTTGTCCATCCATCAACTCGACGAGTTGCTTACAAATAGCAAGACCTAAACCAGTACCGCCATACTTTCTGGTTGTTGAACTATCAGCTTGGCTAAAGGATTGGAAAAGCTTATTACATTGCTCTGGGGTAAGACCTATTCCACTGTCTCTTACGCTAAACTTGAGTTCTATCTCATCACCTTGTTGAACTAAAGTCTCGATAGTTAGAATGACTTCCCCACGCTCGGTAAACTTAATGGCATTGTTCATTAAGTTAATCAGCACTTGGCTTAATCTAAGGGGATCGCCCATTAAATGACTTGGAATATTGGGTGCGACAGAGAACAATAACTCCAACTGTTTATCGGCCGCTTTAACAGCAAACATATCACTGAGATCTTCTAACAATGTATCAAGCTGAAATGGCACGATTTCGATTTCCATTTTGCCAGCTTCAATTTTTGAAAAGTCTAAAATGTCATTAATAATGCCCAGCAATGACTTAGATGCACGTTCAATTTTCTCCACAAAGTTATGTTGTTTTTTATCTAAATTAGTCTGTAGACAAAGGTGTGACATACCAATAATGGCATTCATAGGAGTGCGTATTTCGTGGGACATATTAGCCAAGAAATCACTTTTCGCTTTGCTTGCTGCGTCAGCTTCATCTTTAGCAATTTTTAACTCATTGGAAACCGTCATTAAGCTGGTAATATCGGCCATAGACACAACTGCTGAGGTCACTTCACCTTGGTCATTATTGAGCGCAGCAAAGGTCATATCCATCCAAATAACATCACCTGATTGGCTCAGTATTCTTGGCTCAATATTAAAATTTTCAAATTCATTTTTGATCAGTTTATTAAACTGCTCTTTTGCTAGTACCTTGTCTTCAGGCGCCATAAATTCAAAGAATAATTTTCCTTCTAGCGCATTTGAATTTATTCCGATATTGCGGCCAAAGTGCTCGTTACAATTCAAAATCACGCCGTAAGCATCAATATTTACTATGCCCATTTCGGCGGTATTTAATAATGCTCTTAAATGTTTTTCACGATCAGCTAAGCGTGTTTCTGCTTGCTTCCTATCTGTGATATTCATTAAATAACCATTCCACATAATCGAATCGTTATTCCATGACTGCCCTTTCGCGCCAGCTTCTAACCAGATAGTCTCACCTGACGGATGCAGATATTGAAACTCTGTCACCCATTGCAAGCCATCAACACCTTTACCGGCTAAATCATCCAAAATCGTTTGTTTCTGGCTATCTACAATTCTGTCAATGAGCAAATCAAAGTTTTGCATTAGCATGTCACGAGGGAAGCCAATAATGCTGACACAAGCCTCTGATAAAAAGCTAAATTCGCGCTCTGAATCAGAGTGCCAAATCATTTGATAAACTAAGTTGGGTAATGACTCGGTGATATTTTCGAGCTGTTTCTGGGAGTTTTTAATCGCTTCCAATGCATGCTTGCTGTCTGTTACGTCATGTAAACTACCGTCAAACCACAGCGGATTATCTTGCTCATCGTAACTGGCTTTACCTTTCTCATGTATCCATTTAATGCTGCCATCTCGATGATAAATTCGATATTCGACATCAAAACTTTGTTGAGTTTTAATCGCCTCACTGATTGCGGTAAAACAAGCCGCATCATCGTCTGGGTGAATAAGGGTGTTAAATCTAAGCTTATTACTCTCAATGAGATCTATGGCTGAATAACCTGTCATATCAGCGATATTGTCGCTGACATATTCCATTATCCAATGGTCTTCGATTCGAGTACGGTAAATCGCACCAGGAATATTAGCCACTAGCCCTCTAAAGCGGCTTTCACTGTCTTTTATTTTACGTTCGATAGCTAGCTGGCTAGTAAGATCTCGAATCGTCGCCGCAATTTGTTTTCTACCTTCATGCCGTATTGGTAACAATGCTAAGTTTATTTCAACCTGCATTTCGGTGTTATCTGATTTTAACGCTACCCAGCCTTCTTTAGGGGTGGCAAATCGGGTTAACTCTTGCTCTAAAAAGACTGTTCGAACAGCTTCATGTTTTTTCCTAAATCGTTCAGGAAAAAGTAACTCAACATTGAGGGCTAAAATTTGTTCAGCGCTGTAGCCAAACAACTCTTGGCAGCGGCTATTGGTAAAGATGATATTCCCTAATTCATCAACAATTAGCATCGCTTGTGGTGATGACTCAATAACCGCATTGGACCATAGAGCAGCAGAAAATTGCTCCGTCACATCAGTAAATAACATCTCAACAGAAATTAATTCGCCAGCATCTGAAATTAATGGCTGCATAAACACATCAAGCCGTCTGATATGACCATCATCGGCAAGCATTTCAACTTGATGAGCCGGAACGGTTTTACCTGTTAATGCTTGTTCAGTGTAATGCCAATTTTGTTCATTGATTGGATCATTGGTAAACATGCGTTGGTATTTTCGTTTTAACGTATCAACGTCAACACCTAATACTTTTTGAACACCGTCACTCACTTGCGCTAATTGCCCTTGAGGATCTAAAGAACAATAAAATGATTTATCACTCATACCATCAATGAGACTGGCAAAGCGACTTCCGGTTGAATCTTTTAATGCGAGTTCCCTTTCAGCCAGTAACTCAGCGAGCTGATTGAATTTATTGGTTAAGGTTGCAACTTCAAAAATATTATTGCCACTGGTATCTAATCGGTTAACCTTACCTTCACCAAATGCAATAATGCCATTTGCTAAGTTTTCAAGCGGGCGGTTTAAGCGTTTAGAAGCAATAATACTTGTTAGAAGCAGTGCAATTGATAGTAATAATAAAATAAGGGCGAGCCTTGATATGTTCGTTAAGAAGTACTGACTTAACTCTTCGTCACTTGTCGCAATAACCACCTGCCAGCCTAATACTGGAACATTAGCAACACTGACTAAAAAACGATGTCCCGATTCAGTAATGGCATTAGTTTGGCCTGTTAGATTATTTTCCAGTAGGTTTCTTAGTTCATTATTAACGCCACTTTTAGACAGCCACTTATCGCTACTGCCTTTTAAGTCACTATTTTCAGAATCATAAAAAATGACTTGGTCATCTTTATCCAGTACCACTAAATTCTTACTGGGAATTTGCATCAACCTAGGTAAGTTATCTAACGCAATATCGGCAGTGACGACCCCAATGCGATCATCTATTTCACCAAACGCTTTTGAATAGGTGATCATAAGAATATTGCCCGCACCTTCATCAAAGTAAGGCGTTGACCATACACCTTCTGTACTGGCTATTGCATCACTCCACCAACTCCAACTGCCATCGGTATAGTCATAAGCCTCAGCACCAATATCAAGCATGCTTATTTCATTGCCATCACGAAAAACGTAAGGTGCGTAGCGTAGCTTTTCTGCTAAAAAGTTAGGACGATAGGCAATGGCGCTGCCAAAAATACTCGGATTGCGTCCAAGACGATTGATAAGCAGGTTTTCTATCTTATGAACATCGTCGTATAAATCATCACTGTCGACATAGGTGAGATAGTCAGAAAGGCCTCGCGTATTATTTTGAATCGAGTCCATCACAAAGTTAAGATGATTGGCAGATAAAACAGCTTGTTGCTCTAAGCGAAGGTAGGTATCTCTTTCATATTCTTGATAATTAATCCAGCCATGAAAACCATAAACTAATCCCATAATAAGGATTAATGGCAATGCAATATATGCCAATATTCGACTTCGAAAACTATGTAACTTGCGCTCATTTTTATCCATAAATATAAGTCTCATTTACTCAGTCAAATTTTAGCTCATCACGACATTTCACTTTCCTGACATTCAATGCTGACAATGGCGCGACAAGCCTCATCAGCACATGTTCACTATCACGATGCAGCATTGTATAAAAAACACCCACTCTACTATAACGGTTAACCCTATGAATGCAATTGCAAATATTGTTTAAATTTGACTCATTTATCTGTTTGTAAACGCCCTTATAAGCCTAGTAAGAGTTTCCAGCCACTACAACTTAAGTTGCAATTTTTTTATTCATGCAAACCTTAATGTCGATTCATTTAACTCAAGCGCAACCTCGCATGCAGCATATAAAGATCTATTCTGCTAAAAATACCGTATGATGATGTTATTACGAGAATTACTGGAACACGTTATGTCCTCTGTTGTCTGTCAGTTATCACAGGTCACTAAAAGCTTTACCGACGGCGAGCAACGTCATCAAGTTCTTAATGATGTCGACTTAAGGTTACATCTCGGTGATACCATTGCATTAACAGGGCCTAGTGGTACAGGTAAAAGTACCCTGCTTAACATTATTGCAGGCTTTGAGCGTGTTGATGCCGGCCAGTTAACACTGCTAGAACAAGACACACACCTCTGGACTGATAACCAATGGGCATTATTTCGGCGCCAACAATTAGGTGTCGTATTTCAGCAGTTCAACCTCCTCACACCGCTAAATGTCATTGATAATATTCGATTTCCGCTTCAGCTGAATAATCAAAAATGGAACATTTGGGGTGATGAACTCATTGAAAAACTAACACTTACTGAAGTCATTAACCGACCCGTTGAGACCTTGTCTGGTGGACAACAACAGCGAGTAGCGATTGCAAGAGCCTTAATCCATAAGCCTGCGCTACTGTTAGCTGATGAGCCCACGGGTAATCTTGATGAAAAAGCAGGACAACAAGTCATGGGACTGTTGTGCGATCTAGCCAAAGCCGCTAACACAACAGTACTTATGGTAACGCACAGCGATACTTGTGCTGCATTTATGCAAAGGCGCTGGCACCTTGAGCAAGGTAAAGTGCATGAATGATAAGCGAAGCAATCAAGACAATAAGCCTCAACTAGATGCAGGTACGAATCTAGGTACCATAAGCTGCACACCAACTGAACTTGATTATCGTTTAGAGCAAGACTCTGCTTCAGGCTATAGCTTATACAATAGTTTGGCCGTATTTGCTGCGCATTATCGCCATGCACCTTTACAAGCTGGTGCTATCTTACTTGGTATTATTTTGGCTGTTACGTTATTAATTGGGGTTAAATCCACCAACGAAAACGCAGTCCGAAGTTACAGTGAAGCTACGGAACTTTTAAGCCAACGAGCCTCGTTACTCATCACACCTAATACAGGTGAACAGTATCTGGATGAGCAAGTTTACTTTCGCCTTCGTCAAGCAGGAATAAGCCAAGCACTCGCTGTCATTAATGGGTTAGTGGTCGATAGTGAAGGACGACGCTGGCAACTTCAAGGTAGTGACCTGTTTGCAGCAATTAACCTTCAGCAGCATAGTGGCACTAATCAGAAAACAGATTCTGCAATTAACCCAAATATCCCCTTAGCGAAATTACTCGGCGCTAAAAATATTCTGCTCATGAGCCAATCCTTAGCCGATAAAGTCGCCCCAGATGGCCTGTTTTACCTTCAAGACCCATTACCATTAAATGATCAAGGGCATCCTATTTCACTTGAAGTCGTAGGCTTAGACGATGAGTTTGGCTTAGGAAATGCAATTGTTGCTGATATCTCTCTTGCGCAGTCTCTGCTAAATCATTCTCAAAAGTTATCTTATATTGCCTTATTTGACGAACCCAGCAGCTTGATAACTCAAATTAATCAAGCACAATTATTATTACAACAAGCTACGATAACAGAACAAGATCAAGGACAGGCACTCCAAGAGTTAACCCGTAGTTTCCATCTCAATTTAAATGCAATGAGTATGTTAGCCTTTGTTGTCGGCCTGTTTATCGCCTACAACGGTGTGCGTTACAGCTTGATGAAACGGCAAAAACTGTTAGTTCAACTGCTGCAATTAGGTGTCCAAAAGCACATGTTATTACTGGCACTTGTGGTTGAGCTCAGTTTTCTGGTGCTTGTCGGTTCAGTCGTTGGCTTCATTCTCGGTTTGCAGTTAAGTCTCTGGTTGCAGCCTATGGTTGCGATGACACTTGAACAACTATACGGTGCACGCTTAATGCCTGGTTCATGGCAATGGCAATGGTTATTTCAAGCAATGGCATTAACCTTATTTGCAGGATTACTGGCCTGTTTACCTCTTTATCGCCAACTCACTAACCAGCCACTTGCTCGAATGATAGCCAAAAGCAATCAAGTATCGCATTTGGTCAAAACCCATCGTATGCAATTTATGATTGCCTGCATTGCATTAATTGGTTGTGCATTAGCATTTCCATTTGCTAAACAGTATCAGGTCAGTTTGGGGTTAATGGGGATTGTGATCATTGCGATTCCACTGCTATTACCACTGACGATTTACCGTATCAGTGAATGGATGGCCAACCTCTTTCCTACTGGGTTATGGCATTACATGATTGCAGAAACAAAAGAGCTAATCGGCCCGCTATCTTTAGCTATGATGGCTATGCTACTGGCATTAACTGCCAATATATCAATGAATACATTAGTGGGCAGTTTTGAAATCACACTGAAAAACTGGCTTGAAAGTCGTCTTCATGCAGACTTGTATATGCGCCCTGCAAGCGACAAAATTCTTGAGATCCAAGACTTGTTATCAAAACAAGAAAAGGTTTCAGGTATTTACACGCAGTGGACTATCGCCTCGACCTACCAAGGAATGCCAATTGAGTTAGTGAGTCGAGACCTCTATTCAACCAAAGTCACAAGCTCTTTGAAGAGTCAGACGGATAACCTATGGTCAGAATTTGTCGCGGGTAAGCAAATCTTAATCAGTGAACCCATCGCAATAAAATATGGCTTAAACATTGGTGATAGTTTCAACATCGACCCCTTCAATCATGCCAGTACACATCAACTTCCAACGATTGGAGCCATTTTTTTTGACTATGGTAATCCCAAGGGGCAAGTCGTTATAGATAGAAGTTTATGGCAACAACTGCAATTACCACAGCAACCCAAAAGTATTGCAGCAAGTTATCAAGGCGATATCGGTCAACTTGAATCATTGCTGTTAGAAAGCAAATTGATCTCTAATGCCCAAATGTACAATCAAGCCAAAATCAAGCAGCAAGCCATTGCCATGTTTAAGCAAACCTTCTCGATAACCATGGTACTAAACAGTTTAACTCTGATTGTTGCTGCCATAGGGTTATTCAGCGCTTGTTTAATGCTGATTCAGGCAAGGCAAGCTCCACTCGCCAAGCTCTACGCACTAGGAATTAATAAAAGAGAGTTACGTCTAATGACCTTTGTGCAAATGCAGTTGATTGTATTGCTAACCTGTTTAGTTGCGCTTCCTACAGGAGCGGTTTTGGGTTACTTGCTCATTAATAAAGTGACACTGCAAGCGTTTGGTTGGAGCATTGCAATGCTATGGGATTGGCCAGCTTATTTTCGAGTGGTCGTTATCGCACTAACAACCAGCGCTATCGCCATTGCGATTCCACTATATTGGCAAACCAGAAAACCGCTAATTAGTAGCTTACAGCAGGAGGCGTTGTGATGAACGATAACAAGCAAAATAATAACTCAATTGCTCATAAAATTAGCCTCTGTTGTATGACGATTTTAATGCTCAGCGCATGCCAGCCTGAACCCGAATCGAGTCAAATTAACATGGGCGGGATATTAGGAGACGCTTCATCGAGTTTGACTCAATACACTAAGGTCGAACCGGGATATCAATTTACATTCCCAGCAGATCATTTAGGCCATGATGATTTTCGACAAGAGTGGTGGTATTTAACTGCCAATATGCAAACTCAATCTGGTGAACAGCTTGGCCTACAATGGACTCAATTTCGTATTGCGCTCACTAGTGAAGAGCCAAGTGGGGTAGTGAGTGCAATAGCTAACGCAGAAGTGAGTGAAAAAAGCAGCCACGATCAAGCCAATGAATCCGCCCCACTTCAGCAACAAACTGACCACTCGAAATGGGCAACATCACAGATGTACATGTCCCATGCAGCTTTAACATCAATTGACACTCATCAAGCCGCGGAAAAATGGTCACGAGCTCACCCCCAATTTGCCGATGTAACAGCAAACCCTTTCACAGTGAAACTAGATAATTGGCAATGGATGAGTGAATCATCAGCAATGTTTCCTGCAACACTCAAGGTCGCAACTGATACCTTTAGTTATCAATTATCCTTATCAAGCTCTGCACCTATGCAACTACAGGGCGAAAGTGGCTATAGCATAAAAAGTGCTGATAGCGCAGTTGCCTCTTATTATTACAGCCAACCATTTATTGATTTAACTGGCACGATTACTCGTAACGGAAAACAAGAAACTGTCACAGGCAAAGCATGGTTAGATAGAGAATGGAGTTCGCAATTTCTGACCAAGGCGCAACAAGGTTGGGATTGGTTTTCCATCCGTCTTGATGATGATTCTGCATTAATGGTATTTCAGCTACGTGGAGCAGACAAAAATACACCAGCATTTTTCAGTGCTAGGAGAATGTTTGCCGACGGTAGTGGCCGAAATATCACTAACCAGAGAACGAACGATATTGCTATGAGACCAATAAGCTGGCAGCAAACTGACAGCGGGAAATATCCCGTTAGCTGGCAATTATCTATTGAAAGCGAACAAATCGATCTGACAGTAACAGCACTCAACCCTGACACTAATATGTCACTTTCAATCCCTTACTGGGAAGGACCGATCCAGGTTTCAGGTAGCCATAAAGGCAATGGTTATATGGAGTTAACTGGTTATTAGGTTAACTACTCACTATGTAATATATACCAAATACGATATGAATATGTGCCACCCACTTGGCACTGGGCTTATTGAATGTATGTTTATATTTAAATCAAACTCTGTATAAAATAAAAACAATTAATTTAATGTGTTTTATCCCGCTAATTTCCTTCAAATTCTCTCATCTTGGCCTAGAATCAATGTATCGCTTAAATTATCATCACCTAATTAAGTGACTGAGTAACTTCTAAAATGTGTCTTAGATCACGTTGTAAAATGTGATCTACAACAACAAACTATCAGTATACTCATTGCGAGGTATACCCATGATAAATGTGAGGTTTAAACTCAACATTATAGAGATGAATAAAGCCATTATTTGGCATATAAAACGATGATTAACCTTTCAAGGTTATCAACTAACAGCAAAGAGTGAGGAAACACCATGAGCATAAGCCGTCGCGAGTTTCTAAAAGCCAATGCCGCTACTGCAGCCGCGTCGGCTGTTGGGCTTGCCTTACCAATCAAAATGGTTCAAGCAGAAGAGAAATCTGCAGAAATTAAATGGGATAAAGCCCCATGTCGTTTCTGTGGTGTAGGTTGTAGTGTATTAGTCGGAACAAAAGGCGGTAAAGTTGTTGCGACTCAAGGTGACCCAGAAAGCCCTGTTAACAAAGGTCTTAACTGTGTTAAAGGCTACTTCCTTTCTAAGATCATGTACGGTAAGGACCGTTTAACTTCGCCATTATTAAGAATGAAAGATGGCAAGTATGACAAAGAAGGTGAATTCACTCCTGTTAGTTGGGATGTTGCTCTAGACACTATGGCTGACAAGTGGAAAGAAAGCATCGCCAAAAAAGGGCCAACTTCAGTTGGTATGTTTGGTTCTGGCCAATGGACAATTTGGGAAGGCTACGCTGCATCTAAATTGCATAAAGCTGGCTTCTTAACCAACAACATCGATCCTAACGCTCGTCACTGTATGGCATCGGCGGTAGGTGGTTTCATGCGTACTTTTGGCATTGATGAGCCAATGGGTAGTTATGACGACTTCGAAGCGGCAGATCATTTCGTGCTTTGGGGCGCGAACATGGCAGAAATGCATCCAATTTTATGGTCACGCTTAACTGACCGTCGCTTAAGCCATGCTGGCAGCAAGGTTCACGTTTTATCAACGTTTGAAAACCGCAGCTTCGAGCTTGCCGACAACGCAATGGTATTTAAGCCACAGTCTGACCTAGTTATCTTGAACTATATTGCTAACTACATCATTCAAAACGATGCGGTTAATAAAGACTTCGTTAGCAAACACACAAACTTCGCTGAAGGTGTCACTGACATCGGTTATGGCTTACGTCCAGAGCATCCATTAGAGAAGAAAGCGAAAAACCCAGGTAACGGTAAATCTAAGCCTATCTCGTTTGAAGAGTACGCGAAGTTCGTTAGCACATACACTGCAGAATACGCTTCAGAAATGAGTGGTGTACCTGTTGAGAATCTTGAGGAAATGGCAAAAGCTTACGCTGATCCTAACATCAAGATCATGAGCTTATGGACCATGGGTATTAACCAACATACTCGTGGTGTTTGGGCAAACAACATGCTTTATAACATTCACTTGTTAACCGGTAAAATTGCTACCCCAGGCAACAGCCCGTTCTCATTAACAGGACAACCATCAGCATGTGGTACCGCTCGTGAAGTCGGTACATTCGCTCATCGTCTACCTGCAGATATGGTCGTTGCTAACCCTAAACATCGTGCGATGACTGAAGATTTATGGCAATTACCTGAAGGCACTATCCCGCCTAAACCAGGTTATCACGCCGTTCTTCAAAGCCGTATGCTTAAAGATGGCAAGTTAAATTGTTACTGGACTATGTGTACCAATAACATGCAGGCTGGTCCTAATATCAATGATGAAATTTACCCTGGTTTCCGTAACCCTGAAAACTTCATCGTGGTATCTGATCCATACCCAACGGTTACCGCAACTGCCGCTGACTTGATTCTTCCAACAGCAATGTGGGTAGAAAAAGAAGGGGCTTACGGTAACGCTGAACGTCGTACTCATATGTGGCATCAGCAAGTTAAAGCACCGGAAGGCGCTAAGTCTGATTTGTGGCAACTTGTTGAGTTCTCTAAGCGCTTCAAAGTGTCAGAAGTATGGCCTGCTGAATTAATTGCTAAAAAACCTGAATACGCAGAAAAGACGTTATATGACATCTTGTTCGCAAATGGTGTAGTGGATAAATTCCCTACTTCTGAGTGTAAAGGCGACTACAACGATGAAAATGATGCATTCGGCTTCTACCTTCAAAAGGGTCTGTTTGAAGAGTACGCACAGTTTGGTCGTGGCCATGGTCATGACTTAGATACCTTTGAAAACTACCACGAAAACCGCGGTAAACGCTGGCCTGTTGTTAACGGTACTGAAACAGTTCGTCGCTTCGTTGAAGGCAGTGACCCATATGTTAAAGCGGGTGAAGGTTATAACTTCTACGGTAAGCCTGATGGTCGCGCAGTTATTTTCGCTCTACCATTCGAGCCAGCAGCTGAAGAGCCAAATGAAGAGTTTGACCTATGGATGTCTACAGGTCGCGTACTTGAACATTGGCATACTGCAAGTATGACAGCACGTGTACCTGAACTGCATAAGTCATACCCTGATGCACAGGTATTCATGCACCCTAAAGATGCGAGTAGTCGTGGTCTTAAAAATGGTGATGAAGTGAAAGTGATTTCTCCACGTGGAGAAGTTAAAACACGTGTTGAAACCAAAGGCCGTAACAAACCGCCTGTCGGCGTGGTATTTATGCCATTCTTTGACGCTAGACAGCTGGTAAACAAGTTATTACTCGATGCGACTGATCCGTTATCTAAAGAAACGGATTTCAAGAAGTGTCCTGTGAAGATTGTTAAAGCCTAATTTGACTGACTTTCATGCCTCTTTAAACGATATTGAGGCATGACAACATCACTAATTTTCTCTATCCATTGATGATGAAACATAATGGATATGACGGAGTGTAAATCATGAAGAAAATACTCAGCCTTGCTGCGATAGTGCTCAGTCTTAGCGCTTGCTCAGGCCAACAAGCACAAGAAGCTGCCGCACCTGTAAATGTTAAATCACTTGCCGGAGACGTAGCCATTACTGATACGTTACCTGCAGAAGCTAAAGCGACTTACCCAAGTCGTGGGACAGCTTTAGAAAGAGATTTTGTGCATATGCCGCCGCTCATTCCGCATAAAGACTCTTATAAACTAACAACCAAGAAAAATGGGTGCTTAACCTGTCACAGCACAGAAAAAGCAGCTCGCATGAAAGCGACACCAGTGCATGAGTCTCACTTAAGTGCAGACGGTAAGTTTGATGATAAATATTACTTCTGTGTTCAGTGTCACGTTGCACAAGCTGACAATAAAGAAGCGTTAGTGGGTAACACTCACACTAACTAAGCTTTATTGAGTCAGAATACTGCTCGCAATAAAATGCCACCGTCCCATGACCGTGGCATTTTTTATGGCCGTTCATTGTACTCATGAGGCGCCCAGGCAGTCACCTCAGCTAACAAATAGTGCTGACGGCTAACATTATGATGGTTTTCAGTTTTAGCTGCCTTAGAGGCTTTACATTGCTTGCGGTAAAACGTCTTACCTTAATCATATTTCTTCCTTGATTAATTGTTGAGCCACATTTTGCATTGTAAGATGCAAGCTCTAATATGCTTTAGGTAGCCTCTTAATCAATAAGCGTTACTTGCATGTTTACTCTTAAACATAAACCGAATAGATAAACTGTCTATATTAATTTTGAAGCATAAAAAAACCGCTGCAAAGGCAGCGGTTTTTAATTAAAGGGTTTAGTTAAGAATTACTTCTTAGCTTCACGCTCTTTAACTTCAGCAATTACTTTTTCAGCAACACTGTTTGGACATGGTGCGTAGTGAGCGAATTCCATAGAGAATTGGCCACGACCAGATGTCATAGTACGTAGTGAACCGATGTAACCGAACATTTCTGATAACGGTACGTCAGCTTTAATACGAACACCAGTAACACCAGCCATTTGGTCTTTGATCATACCACGACGACGGTTAAGGTCACCAATTACGTCACCTACGTTGTCTTCTGGGCTGAATACGTCAACATTCATGATAGGCTCAAGAAGTTGTGCACCGGCTTTAGGCATAGACTGACGGAATGCGCCTTTAGCAGCGATTTCGAACGCGATAGCTGACGAGTCAACTGCGTGGAAAGCACCATCAGTAAGTTCTAGTTCAACGTCTAACACAGGGAAACCAGCAACAGTACCGGTGTTCATCATGCTAGCGAAACCTTTCTCAACTGCAGGCCAGAATTCTTTAGGTACGTTACCACCAACAACTGAAGAGCTGAAAGTGAAGCCAGAGTTTTGCTCACCTGGACGGATAACGTAGTCGATCTTACCGAACTGACCAGAACCACCAGACTGTTTCTTATGCGTGTAGCTATCTTCTGTAACTTTAGTGATAGTTTCACGGTAAGCAACTTGAGGCTCACCAACAATTAAGTCAACACCGTAAGTACGCTTAAGGATGTCTACTTTAATGTCTAAGTGAAGCTCACCCATACCTTTAAGGATGGTTTCGCCTGAATCTTCGTCAGTTTCTACGCGGAAAGATGGATCTTCTGCAATCATTTTACCGATAGCTATACCCATTTTCTCTGAACCACCTTTATCTTTAGGTGCTACAGCGATAGAGATTACTGGCTCTGGGAATACCATTGCTTCAAGAGTACAAGGATGTTTAACATCACATAAAGTGTGACCAGTTTGAACATTCTTCATACCTACGATAGCGATAATGTCACCAGCTTGAGCTGAATCTAATTCGTTACGCTCATCTGCTTGCATCTCAACCATACGGCCAACACGCTCAGTTTTACCTGTTGCAGAGTTAAGGATAGTGTCACCCTTCTTAATACGACCTGAGTAGATACGTACGAAAGTTAGTGCACCGAAACGGTCATCCATAATCTTGAATGCAAGCGCTTTTAATGGAGCATCTGCATCAACGATTGCGTGTTCGCCAGTTTCATTACCTTCTTCATCAGTAAGAGGTTGTGGATCAACTTCAACTGGGTTAGGTAAGTAATCAACAACAGCATCAAGAAGAAGCTGCATACCTTTGTTCTTGAACGCAGAACCACAGTATGTTGGGAAGAAGTCCATTGTACGAGTACCCTTACGGATACAACGCTTGATGTCTTCCATAGATGGCTCTTCGCCTTCCATGTAAGCTTCCATTAGATCGTCGTCTTGCTCAACAGCAGTTTCGATTAACATTTCGCGGTATTCTTCTACCATGTCAACCATGTCAGCTGGAACGTCTTCAATCTTGTAGTTTTCTGCTTGGCCTGTTTCATCCCAAACCCATGCTTTACGGGTTAATAGGTCAACAACACCAGAGAATTCGTCTTCGATACCAATCGGTAAAACCATAACTAATGGATTAGCAGCTAGAACGTCTTGAGTTTGCTTAACAACACGTAAGAAATCAGCACCCATACGGTCTAATTTGTTTACGAAGATGATACGCGCAACTTCTGATTCGTTAGCATAACGCCAGTTAGTTTCTGACTGAGGCTCAACACCACCAGAACCACAGAATACACCTACACCGCCATCAAGAACTTTAAGCGAACGATATACTTCAACTGTGAAGTCAACGTGGCCTGGAGTGTCGATAACGTTAAAACGGTGGTCATTCCAGAAACAGCTTACTGCTGCTGACTGAATAGTAATACCGCGCTCAGCTTCCTGTTCCATGAAGTCAGTAGTAGATTCACCATCATGTACTTCACCGATCTTATGGATCTTACCGGTTAGCTTTAGGATACGCTCGGTGGTCGTGGTTTTACCCGCGTCAACGTGAGCGAAGATACCAATGTTTCTGTATTTGGATAATTCGGTCATGATTCAACTTTAATGATTAGTTAAGAGGTAAACGGAGTATGTAAAAAAGCTAGACACACCGCACATCTGGTTATTTAAGGCGCATATTGTAAGTGGGAACCTTCAAATGCGCAAATGAGACTTGCAAAATTTATCACATTTCGCATAAAAAAATTGTCCTTAATTTCAATATTTCTAAATAAAACAACAAAATAAAAGTTATTGTTTATTTTTCAAACAACTTAATTTTTTATGTTAAAACGCCGCATTTTTGACAACGGCTAGCTCAACCGAGGTAAATTTCGTGCAATTAGCAACAAAAAAGCCAATTTGTATCAAAACAAACATGCTATTCGTTAAAACTTGCTGGTAATTACCATAAAAAAATCCCCAGCCATAAACTGAGGATTTTTGCTATATCATCGCCATAAACATTACATTATGGCTTGTTCATTATTACTCACCGTCAATCGGTAAAATAACAAACAGTAAGTCGCCTTGTGATACTTGCTGACCGTTACCATTCAGAATACGTTCAATACGGTACTTCTGATTTTCAGGGTAAAGAATCGCATTTTGACGGTTAAAGCCGGCTAATGTGACTTGTGAGAACATCTTCATCGCTTCTGTAAGCGCTAAAGTTTGATCTACAGTGACAATGTCACCTTCTTTAACGAAGTCAGGCTCACCTGGCGCTGGAGAGGTATAGAAGATACCGGCACCTTGTGCGAGTACTTTAAGTTCATTACTCTCTGCAACACGTAGTGATTCAGTATCTAAACCAACAGTTTCAGCCGCTGCTTCCATTTCAGCAACCAATGCAGGTACGTCTAGCTCTGCCATTAGGCGTGGCAGATAATTCGTATCGTAAACACCTTGGTTAAAGGTGGCATCTTTCAGAATTAGCTTCAGTAATGGAATGTTAGTCGCAATACCCTTGATAACGACACTGTCTAGATATGCAGACATCTTAGAGACAACATCTTCACGTGACTCACCACGGATAATGATTTGAGCGATTAAGCTATCGTAGTATGGCGATACTTCCTTGCCAGTTTCAGCGATAGAAATAATCTCAATACCTTCACCTTCTGGCATCACGCACTCAGTTATCATGCCAGGGTTTGGTAATAATTGAAGTACACCTTCGCTGTCTAAAGCTGCTTTTTCAGCAGTGACACGTACTTCCATCGCGTAACCTTGCTCAACAGGCTGTAAATCTTCAATTGAGCGACCTGCAGCAATATCGAACTGAGCGCTAACAATATCGATACCAGATGTTGCTTCAGTAACTGGATGCTCTACTTGTAGACGTGTATTCATTTCCATGAAGTACACTTCGTTAGCATCAAGGTTGTAAATAAACTCAACCGTACCAGCACCCATGTAATCAGTCGCATCACCTAAAGCGCGCGTATACTCCAGTACACGTTGCTTCAATTCTTCAGGCAACATGGTTGAACCAGACTCTTCGATTACTTTTTGGTTATTACGTTGAACTGAGCAGTCACGAATACCCAATACTTTGGTGTTACCAAACTTATCACGTAACAATTGCACTTCGATGTGACGAAGTGAAGTCACGTATTTCTCAAGGTATAAATCACCGTTACCAAATGCTGCAGCCGCTTCTGTAGAGGTTTTTTGGAATAAGCCAATCATGTCTTCAGGCTTAGTCACAACCTGGATACCTTTACCGCCACCACCTTGAACCGCTTTAAGCAATACTGGGTAACCAATTTCAATGGCCACATTCACTGCTTGTTCAGCATTAGTCAAAATACCATGTGAACCAGGTACAACAGGTACATTTTGCGCTTGCGAAGTCTTAATTGCATTCGACTTGTTACCCATAGTCGTCATTGAATGCACGCTAGGGCCAACAAAGTTAACGCCATTGTTTACACACAATGCAGCAAACTGCGGGCTTTCAGATAAGAAACCAATACCTGGGTGAAGTGCATCTACGTTTTCGTAATCAGCAACTTTCAGAACAGAGTATGCATTTAAGTAACTTTCATCTGAGGTGTTACCACCAATACAAACCAGCTTATCGTTAACTTTCAACATATCTGCTGGCACTGAGGTCATATCAGGATCTGAAGCAACAAGAACAACATTGATGTCATTATCATGTGCCTTACGGATCAATTTAACCGCTGTACAGCCACGTGCGTGAACCAAGACTTTGTCAATTGGCTTCATCAGCATACGAGGATCGTCTTGAACGATTTTCTCTTCTATCGCTTTCACTTCCGGCACTAAGCTTGATAATGCTTTCGCAATGACATCATGAGCATGTAATGTCGGTAGTGGCATTAATGGATCAATGCTTGATAAATGGCTATCGAGTGTGTCGCTGAATGGGTTATGCACTAACCCCGTCATTGCACCAGGTACTTTTGATAAGTAGTTAGATAACGTTGCAGTAGACGGCAAGTAAGCAGGAACAACCATTTGACCCGCAAACGGCATATTTGTACCTGATAGGTAGTAAGTTTGCACTAAAGGATGCGTTACAAAACTTGCTTGAGCACCACCAGTACAATCACCAAAGCCAAACATCAATACTGGTAATTCGTTATCACGAACAAAACGGGTAATACGGTCATTAACCACAGCCATTGAGAATAGCGCAGCTGCACCTTCTTTAGTTTGCATACCACCTGAACTGATGAAACAAACGACAGGTAATTTACGCTTAGCACATTCAATCAATAGTGCGCTGAACTTCTCAGCGCTCGCCATATCAAATGCACCCGCTTGGAATGCAATATTTGATACCGCAACACCTACGCGTAATTTGCTTTCGCCATGTTCAAAGTCAGCAAGGCCTGTGATTAAACCACATGGGCGAATGCCTTTATCTAATGCGTCTTCAATAGATAAACGGAAACCTGGGAAGTTAAGTTGGTTTGCCGACATTTTGTCGCCATTTAGCTCTTCGAATTCTGTGAAGAACTTAGCAATCACACTTTCCCAACCCATTTTTCCTTGACGTTTTTCATCACGTAAAACTTTTTGGATAAGTAAATCTTGGTAACCCATAGTCAAACGGTTCCAGAAGTCTTTACGACGACCAATGCGCACAGGGTTAATTGCACCCGTGTACTTTGAATGGTCTTCTTCACTGTCAAAGTATTCTGGTAATAAACGTTCAAAGAAGTAAGTTAAAATCACGAATAAACTGTCGTTTAATTGCGGGAAACCAACACTCTTCCATTGCTCAACACGAGTCAGCAGTTCAGCACGGTTCGATTGACCCATGAAGAATTTAAGCCACTTGTAGAACTTACTTTTATCATTGGCATCATCATTAGTAGATAATGCAGTGTCGATAGAGGTATGTAATAGCTTATCAACTGATTCACGCGATAAGCTTTTAGACATCATCGCTTCTTTAGAAATCGATGCTAAATTTTGAACCACATTGTCATATAACGCATTGAAGATAAGTACGTTGTGACATTGCCAAATAAAGTCTTCACGCAGCTCATCATTAACAACAATATCAAGCACGGTTAACTGATTAAGCTCAGGCCATGGCGCTTGTGTTGTTGAAGCAGGTAAAGACTCAAGGTACTTGATTAAGCCTTTAAAGTTGTTCGCAGCATTGCTTTTCCAGCGATGATATAGCGACCAACCAATGTTGAATAACAATGCCTTACGTGCTTTTTTATAGTTTTCTTTTGGCTCACCAAGAATGAAACGAGTAATGACGTTACGTTCAGCTGAAATTTCGCTACGTTTACTGTCGAATGTGCCCCAAAGTTTATTCAATTCTTCATCGTAAACTAGCTTATCCGGCGTTGATAACCATGCTTGGAAAACACTGTCTTGTTCTTGTTGAATACGTGCTAATAAATCACCTTCAGGCACACTGACTTTCGACAAGCGACCATACTGTTCAACAGAAATAGAATGAATACGGCTACGTAAGGTTAAATAACGTAGGTAACGATATGCACTGCCAAATAAGTTATGGTGCATGGTCGGGCTGTTCGCCACAGCCAAACCTTGGTTATTTTCAAGTGCAGCTAAGTTCTTAGATGGGTCTAAGAAACGCGACAAACTACGGTCATAATGCTCACGTAAATCATCAGAATCACGAACGAAAGTAATTGCTGCTTTCTCTACTGCTTCAATACCACTGATAATTGCACGACGTAAATTATGTTGGCGCTCATCTTTATCGTATGGTGAGAAATCGACGATACCGTCGATACAACCTGCAGAAAGTAACTCTTCTGGTGATACACCGACTGACTTAGCACATTCCTGCCAAGACAAGTTGTATTTACGGGCAATTGATTGCAAACCTTGAGGCTGAATAGTATTGAAAATACCATCACGTAATGACAATAAGATGTTGGCTGCAGCTAATGGAATTGCACCGCCTGAGTAACCTGCACCAATGACAATACCAACGGTTGGAACATCAACGTTGGCACTTTCAGCAATCGCTTTTGAAATCGAGTGTGCTTGGTTTTGACTGTTAGCCACTTCGCCCGCATCAGCACCTGGAGTGTCAATGAGGTATACGATTGGCATTGATAATTCAGCAAAATGACGAATCGCTTTACATGCCGCTAAGTGATGCTCTGGCATCCACGCGCCATTAGATGTGGTTCTTTCTTGAGCGATAAAACCTACACGACGAGTACGAGATCCGAAATTTAATTCAATTTCAGCACTGTAAAAAGAGCCTAAATGCTCTTCAGTGATCAGCTTACCTTTAAGGTCTGCAATCACACGTTTGGCACTAGGGCGGTTTTTATCTTGAGTCGGTTGAATAACCTTAGATACATAACTGTCAACATCAAGTGTCGACAATTCTTTTAAATTCGATTGGATAGCATCTTCAGAAAGTAGACCTTTAACTTCTTCAGCTAATGTCTGCTTACTGTGGGCTGGGAAAAGCGAAAAATCTTTAGCTAAATGTTCCGCTTGTAAAAATAGTGGATCAGCCACTTGTTGTACTGTCTTGTTTACGGGCTGCTTTTTGCTAGTCATCCTTAGATCCTCTGCTTTTATAGCCTCTAAAATTTTTAGTCGGTAAATATAACTTTGTTCGCTGTCCAATTACCATTAAACTGTCAAAGACGCTTTGTTCCATTTTTGAGACAGTGAGGCTAAAGTGCCTGATTTAAACGGTATGATGCTGTTTGCAGCAGTAGTTAGAGCAAAAGGCTTTTCGCAAGCCGCCCGAGACATCGGACAACCAAAATCAACCATAAGTCGCAAAGTAGCTCAATTAGAAGAGCAACTTGGCGTGCGTTTATTGCAACGGGACACGCGTAATTTAAGCCTAACCCAAGTTGGTGCATTATTCTTTCAGCATTGCGATTCGATTAGCCAAGAAATTGATGCTGCCAAGGCCATTATTGAAAATACCCATAGCGATATTTCGGGGTCTTTGCGTATCGCAATTCCAGTGTCATTTTCTCAAGAAGTCATTGCTAACTTATGTAGTAGCTTCATGCGTCTTTACCCCAACATTGAGCTGGATGTTCAATTTACCGACAGTAATGTAGGCTTAGTGGGTGAAGGCTATGATATCGCCATCAAGTACGGGCCGTTAGAATCCTCTGACTTAGTCGCTCGATTGCTTTTTGAGCGCCAACCTATTTTAGTCGCAAGTCCTGGTTATCTCAAAAAATCGGGCACGCCAGCGACGCCCCAAGAGCTAGCTCAGCACAGTGGGATATTATTAGGAACAAGCTTATCAGCACCAATATGGCCTGTTGGTAAAGGGAGCCGTAAAACAATGGCCACCTTTAAACGCAAAGTACGCGTTAATAGTGCCAGTATGGTTAAGCGACTCGCTCAAGATGACTTTGGCATTGCGATGTTATCAAATACCAGTTGTAAGCAAGAGTTAGCCGCAGGAACATTAGTGCCACTTTTGCAAGAATGGCCGATGGAACCATTTAAAGTTTATGGGGTTTACTCAAGCCGCCGCCAGTTAGCCAGTAATATCAGTGCATTTTTAGACTTCTTCGCCAAACGTTATAGTAGTCAGGAGTCATTACAATCTATAATGAATTAGCGATCTAGCCGTGTTAAATTAAACAATAACAAAGACATTCTAAAGGAATAGCCATGTTCAAGCCCTTAATCACAAGCACATTAGCTGCAGCAATGTTGCTCAGTGTTAATCCCGCCTATGCGCAAAATGAATCAAGCAGCCTAAATGTAGAAGAATTGCGCCTTCCTAATGTGATGGAAGTGATGGCAGATGTGGCTAACCGCTTTGATAACCTTAATACACAATTAGATAATAAGCTCAATTCATCAACGGATGAACTGGCCATTACGCAAATGGTGGCATCACAAGGAACCAAGCTTTGGCAACAGGCAGTCGCCGATGTTAAAGCAGGTAACTACGATGACCGCGCGCTCTACTGGAGCCGCTTAGCAATGCGAAAAACCTTAAAAACAGCAGATGCTGGTTACAATATAGTGCCTTGGCAGCGCGACATTCTGATTAACGCATTTGAGAAGTCATCTCGCGGGTTAAGCGATATTCACTTTAAACCAGAAACACGAATAAAGATCCTAGTCACTGGCTTTGACCCTTTCTTTTTAGACAAAGACATCACTCAAAGTAACCCTTCAGGATTAACTGCATTAGCACTTGATGGCATGACGTTCGACGTTAATGGTAAACAAGCTCAAATCGAAACTGTGATGATCCCAGTTCGTTTTGCTGATTTCGATGACGGTATGATTGAATCTCTACTGACACCTATGTATCGCGATAACAGTATTGATATGATTTTCACCGTCAGTATGGGGCGAGATGATTTTGATATTGAGCGTTTTCCTGCAAGAGGCCGCAGTGCTGCAGCGCCTGATAATCTCAATGTTTATACAGGTGCCAGTAAAACAGCTCCACAAGCTCCGCTATTCAATGGAGGAACATTAAACGGCCCTGAATTTGTTGAGTTCTCACTGCCTGTTAGAGCAATGCAACAAGTAGAGGGTAAATGGAAGGTCAATGACAATCATCAAGTCACCACCGTGAGCCGTGGACAATTTGATGCGAAAAACATTTACGAATTAGTCAATGAAACATCAGTTGAAGGTTCTGGCGGCGGCTATTTGTCCAATGAAATATCTTATCGTAGTATCTTGCTAAAACAGCAGTTTAACCGTGATATTCCTGTTGGGCACATTCATACCCCGAGAGTCAGTGGTTATGATGCCGATACGGAATGGGCCATCGTTGAACAAATCGTCGACATGGTAAAACTTGCCGCTGCAGAATAACTGCAGCATCACTCATCTTGCCGCATGCTATTATCTCAAGGTTTGCGGCAGGACGATTCTACACGCTATAATCAAGCTCGATGTATTCATTTCCTTATTCACTATAAACGCTTTCAACAAGCCTTTTAGCCAAGCCAAATATGCTTAAATCATTGTTCCGTCGTCAAACGCAGTCATCAATAAACCACGCTGCACCAAGTATTCCCAACGATAAAGCATCGATGAAAACTTGTTTACCTAAAACTGAGGCGCAACAACAAATTTTACGCAAAGTAGAAGCAGACTATCTGCAGGCAGAAAGCTTATTGAAACGTCAATTCCCACGCCCTACTATCCAATTTACCTTAAGAGGAAAAAGCGCAGGAACGGCTCATCTCCAATTAAATAAGCTCAGGTTTAATCCTGTATTACTTGAAGAAAATATCACTGAATTTATCGATCAAGTTGTGCCTCATGAAATCAGCCATTTACTCAGTTTTCAACTGTATGGTCGGGTTAAGCCCCACGGGCAAGAGTGGCAAAACATCATGACTAATGTATTTAATGTACCTGCCGATACGACCCATAAACTGAATACTCAATCCGTTGCAGGTAAGCAATTTCAATATCGTTGTGACTGTGGGCCTATCATGTTATCCATTAGGCGCCACAATAAAGTGCAACGTCATCAAACACAGTACCGCTGCAAATCTTGTCAGCAAGTATTAACGCCATTAACTCTTTCGCAATAACTTTCGCAATAATCTGCTATTTAATAATGCAAAATATGAGCTTATGGTCTGGTCGTTAAAATCCAAAATACAATCCACAGTTCTGATTGCATCCCAAGTTTCAATCCCTTACCATCCTCTGCAAATATCAGGCTAAACCAACCCGTATAGCCTGTGCCGTATTGAATGTCGTTAGGGTTTATTGTGCCGTATTTAAAAGTTTCAAATCTGTTCCAAATGGGTATCGTGTTATTTGTTATCACAACTATTACGAGTGTTAGTGCGCAAGCAGCCCAACATCCATCAAGTTTTAGAAGTGCGAAAAAAATTGCCCAGAAGATATATAGTCAGTCATTACCAATGAGCAGCTTTTATTGCGGTTGTGATATTGAAGTGATTGGTAAACAATGGAAACCAAACCTAGACAGCTGTGGTTACCAAGTACGCAAACAAATTCCACGAGCAAATCGAATCGAATGGGAGCATGTTGTCTCTGCATGGGAGTTTGGTCATCAGTTGCAATGCTGGCAAAATGGCGGTCGTAAAAATTGCGGCAGAACCAGTGCAGAATTTAAGAAAATGGAAGCCGATTTGCACAATCTAACCCCTGCTGTTGGTGAAGTTAATGGCGATAGAAGCAACTACCGCTTTAGCGAATGGAATGGAGAAGCCACACAATATGGCCAATGTGCTATGGTTGTTGACTTTAAAGGCCGCAAAGCACAGCCGCCAAAGCAAAGCCGCGGCGCAATTGCTCGTACCTACTTTTACATGCAGCAAACTTATGACTTAGCCATCTCTGCTAGCCAGAAACGCTTATTCAACGCATGGGATAAAACTTATCCAGTTGATAAGGTTGAATGTTTAAGAGATAAATTAATTTCAGAGAATCAAGGCAATCATAATAATTTTGTCTTAAAACAATGTCAGAATCTCGGCCTCATTGATTAAGGATTTACTATGCGCGTCCCAAGAATTTATCAACCAATCAATGATCTTGCTGTTAATCAGCACGTAAAACTAGACGAAGATGGTGCTGCGCACATTGGTCGTGTTCTGCGAATGACCGAAGGCGAAAACATCCGTTTATTTACTGGAAATGGCAACGATTATTTGGCAACAATAATCAGTGCAAACAAAAAAAACGTCACCGTTGAAATCATTGAAAATACGCCAAATAATTCGGAGTCACCACTAGACTTACATTTAGGTCAAGTGATATCTCGAGGTGACAGAATGGACTTTACCATTCAAAAGTCAGTTGAATTGGGCGTAACCACTATTACCCCGCTCTTTTCTGACCGCTGTGGGGTCAAATTAAGTGGCGAACGTTTAGAAAAGAAAATCAGCCAATGGCAAAAAATTGTCATCAGTGCTTGTGAACAATCGGGACGTAGTTTCGTACCGAAAGTCAGGCCTGCAATGACACTTAATCAATGGTGTGCTGAGCAAACTGACGCATTAAAGTTAAATCTGCACCCGCGTGCTGCACATGGCATTAATGGACTATCGCTAGAAAATACCAAGGTTCGGTTATTAATTGGCCCTGAAGGCGGTCTATCAGAAGAAGAGATCGCCATGACGGAAACACATCAATTTACGGATGTGTTACTTGGCCCTAGAGTATTACGCACAGAAACAGCTTCACTGACTGCGATTACCGCGTTGCAACTACGTTTCGGTGATATCGGTTAATCAATGATAATAAGCATTGAGAAAATAAGGATAAAGTATGATTAAGCTCGGCATAGTAATGGATCCAATCAGCGACATTAACATCAAAAAAGACTCAAGTTTTGCAATGTTAATGGCAGCCCAATCTCGTGGTTACGAACTGTATTATATGGAAATGCAAGATCTCGCTATGGTAAATGGCAAGGCAATGGCAACCATGCGTTCACTGACAGTTGAAGATAATGCCACTAAATGGTTTGAATTAGGCGACAGCGAAGATACGCCACTTGCTGACTTAGATGTCATTTTAATGCGTAAAGATCCGCCATTTGATACTGAGTTCATTTATGCCACTTACATGCTTGAACGCGCTGAAGAAGAAGGCGTTTTAATCGTCAACAAACCACAAAGTTTGCGTGATGCGAATGAAAAATTGTTCACTGCTTGGTTTCCAGAGTTTACCCCTGAAACCGTGGTAACTCGTGATGCCAAACGCATCCGTGCTTTCCTCGCTGAAAAAGGCGATATTATTCTTAAACCACTTGATGGTATGGGTGGCGCATCAATTTTCCGTGTAAAACAAGATGACCCGAACATTGGCGTTATTTTAGAAACGCTCACAGAGCACGGTTCACGCTACGCCATGGCACAAGGCTTTATCCCAGAAATTAAGCAAGGTGATAAACGTATTTTAGTTGTTGATGGTGAGCCAGTCCCTTACTCACTTGCACGTATACCCATGAAAGGTGAAACCCGAGGTAATTTAGCGGCAGGTGGCAGCGGGGTTGCTCAACCGCTATCTGAAAGCGATTTTCATATTGCACGCACCTTAGGGCCTGAACTTAAAAAGCGTGGCCTCATCTTTGTTGGGTTAGATGTTATCGGTGATAAGCTCACCGAAATCAATGTTACTAGCCCAACGTGTATCAAAGAAATTGAAGCAGCGTTTGATGTCGATATTACCGGCATGCTAATGGACGCAATTGAAGCACGAATCAATAAACAAGCTTAACAATATTATAGGCTCAATAATGACGGTCATTTACCATCAAGTTGAGCCTTAATTTTACTTCAGGATTTATCATGACAATAAGAACAACACTAAGCTTAATGCTTGGGATGACCCTGTGTTTCTCATCGGTTTCTATGGCAAGTCAGCCATTAGCAGAAGCCAATATGCTTGCAGCAACCAAACAGACCAATCAAGTACAGGTTCAAGTTTCTAGTGTTTCTGATACCACAGTTTCTAGTGCTCCAAGCACAGCACCACAAGCCACAAATTCTGACACAGCTTCAAGCAAGGACTCATCAACACCTATTGTCGCGCCCATCACTAATATTCCTAATAAAAAAGCAAAACAAACTTCAGGCCCGGCTAAACCCAAGAATATGATCATTATGATTGGTGATGGTATGGGTCCCGCATACACCACCGCCTACCGCTATTTTAAAGATAACCCTGAAACACAAGAGATTGAACAAACAGTGTTTGATCGCTTACTTGTCGGTATGTCAAGCACTTACCCTGCACCTGTTAGCGGATATGTCACAGACTCAGCCGCATCAGCCACAGCCTTAGCGACGGGCTTTAAAACCTATAACGGTGCCATTGCTGTTGATGAAAATAAACGTCCGTTGACAACCATTATGGAAATGGCTAAAAAGCGAGGTTTATCGACTGGCGTAGCTGTATCATCTCAGGTAAATCATGCCACACCAGCAGCTTTTCTTGCCCATAATGAACACCGCAGAAACTACGTCGAAATCGCTGAGGACTACCTTAACTCTGATGCAGATGTCATTTTAGGTGGCGGACAAAAATATTTTTCAGAAGCCTTACTGAAGCAATTTACCGATAAAGGGTATCAGCACATCACAGAGTTTGCTCAATTAGACTCTATAACCGAACCTAAAGTGCTAGGACTGTTTGCCGATGTGCAACTGCCTTGGGTCATCGATGACAAACAAGGACACAAACTCAGCACCTTAACTCAAAAAGCATTAGATTTATTATCTCAAAACGAGCAAGGTTTTGTCTTAATGGTTGAAGGTAGCTTAATCGACTGGGCTGGCCATTCAAATGATATCGCCACGGCCATGGGAGAAATGGATGAGTTCGCTAATGCTATCGAGGTTGTGGAGCAATTTGTTCGTGAACGCCAAGATACGCTAATGGTTGTTACTGCTGACCACAATACCGGTGGCCTATCTATCGGCGCAAATAATGAATACGCTTGGGAGCCCGCGATTCTTCATCAGATAACCGCTTCACCTGAAATGATTGCAAAAGCACTAATCGCAACTGATGAATGGCAAAAACGTTTTAATGAGCTCATTGGTTTTGAGGCAACAGACGAAGAAATCGCTAAGCTTAGCGCTGCAAGAATGCAGGGACAAAAGCAGCTATTTACAACCATTTTATCTGTCATAGATCTTCGTACAAACACAGGTTGGACGTCTTTAGGACACACTGCTGATGACGTACAAGTGTTTGCCGCTGGACCGGGAGCAATCTTATTCAGTGGTCACCAAGATAATATTGATATCGCCACCAAGATGATGAGTTTATTGCCTAAAGCTGCTCAATAACCCTTAAATCTCATCTCTTGATGAAAGGGCGCAGTATTAGCTGTGCCCTTTTTTATGCAAGTTTACCTTTAATAAACACGCTTTGATAACGTAAACAGTTCAGCACTTCTTTGCTATAATCGCCCTCATAACAACTGAGTTAATTTATTAAGGTCGATTCTGTGCTCACCAACACTTCTCAAGTTTTAATGCGCAATGTTCAATTCATCGAAAACCAGCACCTGCTGATTTTAAACCATGAAGCCGATACTCTCGCATCAGAGCTCCTTAGTCATGCTGCATCAGTTACAAGCTTAGCGCTTGATTTTAATCATTATCAATATGTGGCTAAACAGGATAAAGCGCATCTTACGAGCTACTTTGGTCACCAACTGCCTGACGATACCAAACAGAAATTTGATACTGTCATTGTCTACTTTCCAAAAGCAAAAGCATTGGCGCCCTACCTATTTCAATTAGCAGCTCAACATCTATCTGTTGGCGGTACGCTTATCGTTATTGGCGACAATAAAGGCGGAGTAAAATCCTTAGCAAAGCTATTGCCTGACTATTATTCTGCGCCATTAAAGCGCGATAATGCTCGGCATTGTTTACTATTCATTGCTGAATTAACCGCAATTGCACCAATATTCTCGATTGAAGATTGGGTCAGCCACTATTCATTATCGACACCACAAGGAGACATTACTATTTGTAACCTTGTTGGCGTGTTCAGTGAGAAAAAGCTCGATCAAGGTACTGAATTACTACTGTCAAACCTGCCAGAATTATCGGGAAGAGTTCTAGATTTCGGCTGTGGAGCTGGCGTTATAAGTGCAGCAATGCTTAAAGTAAACCCACAACTTAACGTTGAATGTATTGATATTAATGCAATGGCGCTCAAAGCCTGCGAGCTGACCTTAGCAGCCAATCAGATGACTGCTAAAGTTTATCCATCAGATGGCTTTAAACAAATACAAGGGCAATTTAACGGCATAATTTCTAATCCGCCGTTTCACGATGGATTAGCCGCCACCACACATATTGCCAAAGATTTCGTCAAACAAAGCGCCAGCAGTTTATCTGCCAATGGTGTATGGCAAATTGTGGCTAACCGTAACCTTCCATACGCAGACACAATTGCAGCAGAATTTGGCCAAGTTAATGTTCCTGCTGAAAATAATAAGTACAAATTGTACTTTTTCCATAAGTAACAACAAATTAACAACTAAAGAAAGATGAGTGCTAATTCTCAATTTGCGCTCATAAGCTTGATAATTATCTAGTCTTTATTCATAAAAACAGCTACATTTTGATATCAACATCACACATTATGAAAAACAATACATGAGCTAACACGCATTTAAGTCTCATGGCTAATAAGGGTTTTTATGCTGGATTGGAGCATGGCTGTTTTTAATGAAACTCAAACCCAAGTAGAGTTTCGTGTTACGCCCAATATTCATGGGCCAATTTCTGAAGATGACGTAAAACAGCTACTGACGCAGGCAGAGTTTGCCATGCTGAAACCGTTAACCCACAATATTCATAATTGTGTCGCTGAAGTTAATGCCCTCAGCACTCATGACAATGGTAAACATGAGTTATTTTTTATCATTGGTGAACGAGCTGATGGCAGTGTGACCATAGAAATCAGCGAAGATAAAATGTCGGCCTCTATGACATTAGAATCAGCATGGGGTGGAAAAGACCCTTCACTGCCAATGATCCTCAACACCCTAAAATCCCATAAAGTCAAAATGGGATTAAGCAAACCTAAAATTCAATCTCTGATCCAGCAATTAGCGATTTTACCGCCAGGTGAAAGTTGCAGTAGCCAAATCGCCATTGGCAAATTAGCTGTAAATGGCATTAATGCAACATTAACAAGACAAGTCCCCCTTGCTCGTGAACGGTTATTACAACCTCAAGAACGTGAAGATGGCTCTGTCGACATGCGAAATCTGGGCGCAATGATCATGGTGAAACCAGGCGACGTTTTAATGATAAAAACGCCTGCGACTACCGGTACTCCAGGCTATAACGTACACGGGGAACCTATCATGCAGATTGAGGGCAAAGATCTGCAAATGAAGCCTGGTAATGGCACTGAATTATTAAATAGCGATACCAACCAACTTGTCGCAACAGTATCTGGTCAACCTGTTGAAACACCAAAAGGTATGCAAGTAGATGATGTGCTGCAAATTAAAGATGTTGACGTAAAATACGGCCATGTTGATTTTGAAGGTAGTGTCTTAATCACAGGCGATGTCCACGAGGGGATGAAAGTAAAAAGCACTGGTGACATTACTGTTATGGGGTTTGTAGACTCAGCTAGCCTTGAAGCCCAAGGCGATGTAATTGTCAGTAAAGGAGTCATTGGCCGACAAATTAAAGAGCATGAGTTAAGTACCCATATTACTGCCCGTGGCCAAATCTGTGCTCAGTTTGTGCAATATTCCAATTTAACCGCCAAAAGTGACATCTTAGTCACTAAACAACTGCTTCATAGCCATTCAGTCTCAGACAATGTCATTACCGTTAGCGATCCTAATGCCAGAAGAGGCGATCTTGTCGGTGGGCGAGCAACCGCTAAAAAAGGCATTAAGGCTGTAGCCTTTGGCGCAACGGCTGGCACTAAGACTGAGCTTTATTGCGCCATGGATCAAACTGAGCTCAAAGCTGAGGCTAAAGCCAGTGATGACCAAGCTAAGCAGCTTGTTGTCGCAGGATTAGATATCGAGTCTCGCTTGAGAAAGCTGCCTCCTAAAACGGAGTGGCAAACAGATGCGGGAATGATTGAGCAAGTGAAAATGATGCTTGATGAGAAAAAAGAAATCGCCAATCGCCGTGCGAAAGCTGAAGCAGAATGTAAGCAACTTCAGCAAGAAGTGGATGGCTATTACAGTAAATATTTTGTGCAAGCAGAGAAACACATCTTTGCCAATGTAGAGATTCATATTGGCCCAGCGCAAAATCGCACCCAGCGTGAACATGGCCCTTGTCATGTTAAAAACCTCCATAATGAAATCAGTTTCGATTATGGTAGCCATTAATTTCTAACTTGGCCGTTCGGGATCAGCTAATGCAGCAATTAGCATGATAATTGTTGCTATCAAACAGCAACTTATAAAACATTCAACGTGAGAAACCTAATCGTTTTTTACTAAAAATCGTACTTAGGAAACAGTTAACAAGTTGACTGAATTTATTGACCATTAGAGAAGAATTCGATGCTAGCGATTTGTTGGCCAGCAATTATAAAACAGCAAGCAAGTGAAGAGCTCATTTACCTCGCTAATCAGACTGACTGGCTAGAGTATTGTTGTTTACAACTGCACCTCATAGGTAGTAACGATAGGTTATTAGATAGCAAGGGCTCTACATTCGATATTGTTATCGAGGCGCAAGCTCACCTTCAACAACATCAGACTAATCACCCAACAGCGGCATTACCACAACTTAGAGCAAGCCAGCAACCCATAGATTTAGTGACCTTTATTCAATACGTACGCACACATGCAACCCTTAATGGTCATTGCTGCAGTGCCAAACTGGTGCTTACGGATATCAAGCAAGGTATCGACACTGTGGCATATCTTGAATCTATTTAGCTTGAGTCACTGCAACCTATCGGGCAAAATGCCTAGCAATTTCACTATCGCTACTTCACTCATCATGACTCATCACACAACAATGGAACAGCAAAAAATATGGAACTGCTGAATATAGAATGCCTTGGCAAACGTCTACGATTAGAAGGCTCTATGGCCGGTTGGCAACAACTTTATTGGGATAATCAATTAGTCTCTCAAAAATCGGCATCAGCAGATAACCAGGCTTTCAATGTGCACGAATTCGAATTATCGCGCCCCGCTTCAATGGCAGGAGCAACGACTGATGACATTATTACTGAAACCAGTAAAACCATTGTAAAAGTAAGAGTAGAGGCTGATGTCCAATGGCAGCCTTTTATCATTAACTACACGATTTTGGTTGATAATGACACAGTCGCTCAAGGGCAGAGAAATACTAAAGATATCGAACAACAAGTGCCTGAAGTCGCTCCTGTTAAAACGCAAAAATTCAGTATGATTGGCTTAGCCTCACTTGGGTTCAAGCTATTAAAAAGTGCCAAAGTTGTCAAAGCTATGCTCGCTGCGGCAAGTGTCGCGGCCTATTCATGGCTATTCTCAATTGAATTTGCACTAGCATTAATTGCCTGTCTGGTTGTTCACGAATATGGCCATATTAAAGCCATGAAGCACTTTGGTATGAAAACCAAAGGGATTTACCTTATCCCATTCATGGGCGGTTTAGCTGTCAGTGATGAGCGAATAAATACTCGATGGCAAAATGTCGTCATCTCTATCATGGGGCCAACATTTGGCCTCTTGATGTCAATAGCCTGCATGGTCGCTTATTGGATCACCGGCAATATCTTTTTTGCAGGTTTAGCCAGTTTTAACGCCTTACTAAATCTGTTTAATCTACTGCCGATTTTACCCTTAGATGGCGGCCATATTCTTAAAAGCATCACTTTTTCGATGAACAGCATGGTAGGGTTAATAGCCTGTATCGCTGGAGCGGCAATAGGCGTGTTTATCAGTTATAGCTTGGGGCTGGCTTTATTAGGGTTCTTGTTGCTAATTGGTAGTTTAGAGATTGTATTTGAGTGGAAAACTCGACACCAAAGTCACCTGTTGCCCTTAGATAGGTATGGGCAAATTTTCTCAACGGTTTGGTACTTTTTAACGGTTGGTCTACTTATCGCTATTATTTGGTATTTTGCAGCTTCAGGCGACGAGATGCTGGCTATGCCGCTTGAAATTTTAAAGAGTTAATACTTCAACATGCTATCGCTGGCAGTATGCAATATCATTGCTAATGCCAGCGACTCACCATTAACTGATCTCAAAAACCTTGGTCATTACCTTATAAAGCTCTGTCCCTTGATGCACAGAAGCTGAGGCAAAATGCAGTACAGGAACGCAATCACAAGGTAAACTGATTGTCGTCATGGCATTCTCTGTTCCGTATTGATCAAGTCGTAAAAGGGTCACTAACGGCTCACCAGCTTTCAAAGGTTGTCCTACCTCTGCGCAATACTCCACTAATCCAGCTTTTGGTGCATGGAATTTTTTATAGTTAGCTAAATCACATCCCCAACGCTTCATTGGTGCAGGTTGCACTTTTTCTGCGATCACACCTCTATGACTTAAGTACGCCAAGATCCCCATCGCATCGAGTTCTGCATCAGCCATATCGACACGCTCTTGACTCGCCAATTCAAGCGTAAACGCCGCTACGGGGACGTCAAAATGTCTCCCTTGACGCGCACAAAAGCGTTGGAGCTGCCACCACGGGTAAAATGCAGCCTCATCCATAGCACCGCCAAACTCATTAGGAATAACCAATGAATAAGGAATTGAGAAATAAGCCGCAGATGCGACATCATACTCTGGGCAATATAGATGTTTTGCAGACTTAGGGCCGGTATGTAAATCCAATACAATATCCGCTTGATGCGCCATCGATTGCAGTGTCACCGCGAGTTGATGCCCCGTGCTAATTCCCCAAGAGTTATTTAAACGTTGCTGACAGCTTTGTGCTAATAACACTCGAAATGCGGCGAACAATTCATTATTTGATAAAGCCTTGTTTGCTTGATACCAATTAGGAATGTCTGCCACTATTGCGGCATGTTCAAAATATTCTCTATTCCAGTTCACTCCCGTAATAGGATCAAATCGCCCAAGAGTAAACTCACCACTTTTTTGATTAATCCCCAATGGGTTAGCTAAAGGAACACAATGTATATCACCTAAGATTTGATGGCCTTCTAATAGCGTCATCAACTGATGAATTACCGCGTTACCTTGCACTTCTGCGCCATGAACATTAGCTTGAATATAGACAGATGGTGCAGCACTATCACTTCCTTTAAACGTATAAATAGGAGCTGTTAGCGCTTGGCCAGTAGCCAATTCACCTAATTGAACTGTAGATACGTGAGCGTTGGAGGTGCGATTCGCTTCTGTCATATATTCTTTAGCCTCATATGTTCCAAGCATTGTTACTTGGTGAACACTTCCTATTATTCAAATAAATTTTGGTGCAATGAATTGACCACATCTGCCGCTTCAGACTCTGCTACTAATACACATAAGTTATGCGGGCTTGCGCCTTGACAAATCATTCGCACATTGTGCTTTTCTAATACTGAGAAAACACGGCTACAAATCCCTGCTGTTGAGGCAATTTTATTACCAATAATAGCCACTAACGCCAATTTATCTTCAACACGAACTCGACAATGCTGTGATAACTCCTGCAGTAATGATTCACTCAATAGCCCCTGACCGCTAGAGTCTGATCCTGTTTTATCGAGCGTTAATGAAACATTCACTTCTGAAGTGGTAATCAGATCAACTGAGATTTTGTGCTTGGCTAATGTCGCAAATGTTTCAGCAAGGAAGCCTTGTGCATGCAACATTTGCAGGCTGTGCAAATTAAGCAGGGTTTGATCACGTCTTAATGCAACAGCACGGTAAACGGGAGCGTTTTCTACTTGATGTCGAATCCAAGTACCGCCTTGTTCTGGCGCTTTACTTGAACCAACAAACACTTGAATTTGTTGTCGAACGGCAGGAAGAATCGTCGCAGGATGCAATACTTTAGCACCAAATGTTGCCATTTCAGCGGCTTCATTAAAACTGATTTCAGGGATTGGTCTAGCATTGGGAGCAAGACGAGGATCGGTTGTATAAATACCTGCTACATCGGTCCAGATTTCTACCGCATCAGCTTTTAAGCCCTCAGCCAACAGTGCTGCTGAATAATCACTACCACCACGGCCAAGAGTAGTGGTGCGCCCTTGGTCATCAGCGCCAATGAAACCTTGCGTAACAATAACTTCATTGGCTAATAGTGGTGCTAAATGCTCAGCACCTAACGATGCTATTTGCTCTATTTGCGGCTCTGCGCGGCCAAAATGGCTGTCTGTACGTAATACTTGTCTGACATCAAATGCACTTGAAGGAGTGCCCTTTTCACGAATAACAGCAGAAAATAGCAATGAGGAACATTGCTCTCCCATTGAAAGTAGTTCATCAATGATTGCTTTACTGCGATCTAATACAAGCGCATCACTGAGCACTGACATACGGCTAAGTAACTTATCAATACCTGCGGCAACATCTTGGGGACGATCGAGCTGATCAACAATGTCATATTGAATTTGGCCAATTTGCGTCAGTAATGCTAAACGACGCTTGTCATTCACATTAGCTTGCGTAAGCTCCACCAATAAATTAGTTACGCCGCTGGATGCACTAACAACAACGACTCGAGTATGTCTGTTCGCTAAGATAATATCGGCGCAGCGGTTCATTGCAGCGTAATCTGCCACAGAGGTTCCACCGAATTTAGCTACAACTAAGCTCATACTGACACCTCCACGCTTGAAGGCTGACATACAAATACGAATTGACTACTTAGATTAAAAAACATGATTACACTCCGAACTTACTTCGTTCGAAGAGCCTGGTGCAGTGATAACGCACCCTTATAAGAAGGGAAACAGCAATCTTCACCAGAAGCTCTCCACCAATGAATAGGTGACAATCGTTAGGATTCAGCCTAATCGACCGATATGAAATGAAACCAACCATTTGACATACCTCGGCGCTAATCTCCCTCATAAGTGGTTTTAGGAATTGGTTTTCCTCGCACTTACTACCTAGCTAACGCTCCTCTTCTGTTTCTTCCCTCAGGAAGAAATTGAAAAATACCAATAAATAACCACCTAAGTCAATTATGAAATGTAATAAAATTACTAAATAACTGAATACTGAATATACGACATTCATACTCGCTGTCATCACATCAGCTTAGATATTTAAATGGTTTTGATAAAAATAGCTTTATTTACAGATACTAAAGATATGAAAGCAAGCATTAACTTTAACGTAAAATGCTAACAATACAGTACTTAGCTATATTAAATAGACCATAAGGGAAGTTTTAGTTTCAAACTCTGAATAAAGGCATTTTTAGATAGGTCGGCCTTCCATAAGCCATTTCTAGTTCAAATCAATACAGCGCTATTATAAATAACCTTGTCTATAATAAAGTGGGTTTATCAGCTGCCCTAATGCGTTGATATAATAGGTAACTAGCAGTATCAGTTTGACGGAACTGCTTATCAATCAATAAATTACTCATGAAGATCAGGCAACTCATTGACCACCTGAGTGCGAGTCATAAAATCGCCTATCATCACTTCTTTATCAGGTGCATCGCCACAAGCAACTAATGACAAACGGCCTTGATTGACATAATAGATTGCATGCTGTTTAAACTCGCGTCCAAGCTCCAAAGCTTGTTCTTTTTCAATAAAGATAGCCCAGCTTTTTTCCATATGAGATAAATCGGGAGCGGCTCCAATAAGCGAGCGATATGGACGCTTATATTGTTCGATTTTGGTTTGTAATTGGCGGTCGAGCAAACGGTTTTGACAAGGAGTTAAGATACTCCCTAACGGGTTATGAGCAGTGACGATTGCAAAAGGAATATCATTCGCAAGTCTCTGCGTTAGTAAGAATTGTGTCCCTTGATATTTGTGCCAAAGGCACTCAATTGCATTTTCCATTATTTCATTTTCTCTGTTGAACCCAGTTTACAGTAGCAAACCCTTTATTACAGTGACAGCCCATGTGATACAAGTCACAAGAACCATAATTATATTAACCTTTTAAATCAACATCTTACCTAAAAAACCAATTTTGTAACAATTCTAGAGAGTAAATTTGTTAACATTTCATTTGTTAACAAATGCCTAAAACGAGTACAATAATCATCACTAGCTAGATTTTGCTACATAACTATTAACAGTGATACAAGCAGTTACATACTTCAGTAGTTTAATTGCTACTAAATTTTCAAGCTTGTACATTTTGTTCTACATTTTAGATGATATAAATATAGAACAATAATTAGTTTGCCAAGGAACTTTAACGAGCAATCTAATCTCATAGTTTTATGAATCATTGTTTTAATAGATCTTTCGACTGATTGTGAGTCAATTAATACTCAGCATACAATCTAAGTATTGATTTTTTATGATCACATTTATGTCACGTATGTCACTTTAATGATGTATTAAGCTGAATGTATATAATGTAGTTAGTCATGAAGCGTGTTTTGTTCAGGGCAGACATAGATAAACACCTATCGTGAAATTGAAAAATTATCGGCACTTTCATAAATAAGCAGTGCCACCGCCCTAGTGCAACATGACTAGAATCGAATTGTTTTTAATTTAGGTAAATAACATGCAAAACCCACACATTCTTATTGTTGAAGATGAAGCTGTAACCCGTAATACTCTGCGCAGTATTTTTGAAGCAGAAGGGTATGTAGTAACTGAAGCAAACGATGGCGCAGAAATGCACACAGCCATGCAGGATAATAAGATTAATCTTGTTGTTATGGATATCAATCTTCCTGGTAAAAACGGTTTATTGTTAGCTCGTGAACTTCGTGAAATCAACAACATCGGTCTTATTTTCTTGACTGGTCGTGATAACGAAGTTGACAAAATTCTTGGTTTAGAAATTGGCGCTGATGACTACATCACTAAGCCATTTAACCCACGCGAATTAACTATCCGTGCTCGTAACTTATTAACTCGTGTTAATAGCACTGGCGCAGAAGTAGAAGAGAAAGGTTCAGTTGAATTCTACCGTTTCAATGGTTGGAGCTTAGAAATCAACAGTCGTTCTCTAGTTAGCCCACAAGGTGAGTCTTACAAGCTACCACGTAGTGAATTCCGTGCAATGCTTCACTTTGTTGAAAACCCAGGCAAAATCTTAACTCGTGCAGATCTGTTAATGAAAATGACTGGCCGTGAGCTTAAGCCACATGACCGTACTGTTGACGTTACTATCCGTCGTATTCGTAAGCACTTCGAAAGCTTACCTGATACGCCAGAAATCATCGCGACTATCCATGGTGAAGGCTATCGTTTTTGCGGTAACTTAGAAGACTAATCACACATAGTGATACAAAAAAGCCAAGTCAATGACTTGGCTTTTTTTATGACTTTTTATCAGTCACGTTTCTACAATGATCAGCATATGACATCTCGCCAAAGTGCATTTCGCACTTACTTGCTTATCCTTAAACCTAACATCCCTTTAATGGCGACGATTATTGTTGAGCAACTCTATCAAATTCTTTAAACACAATGCCCCCACAATCAAATTGAGGGCAATGAGTACCACTACAGCCATTTACTTCAACTCATTTTCCAAGAAAGCAGCCAATGATTTGTAAAGGTGATTTCTCACTTTCTCACCACGCATTGAATGTTTCGAACCTGGATAATCCATCATCTGAAATAATTTACCTTCGTCCTGCAATGCCTTATAAACACGCGTACTGTTTTCAAACAATACATTGTCATCGGCCATGCCGTGATACATCATCAAACCTGATTGATAATTTTTCACATATGGTAAAACGCTCGCTGCATCATACCCTTTTTTATTTTTTTCTGGGTGACCCATGTAACGTTCTGTGTAATGGGTATCATATAAACGCCAATCCGTTACCGGAGCCCCAGAGATTGCCGCTTTAAAATAATCAGGCGCTTTAAACTGCGCCATAAGCGCCATGTACCCGCCATAACTATGGCCATAAATACCAATATTATCACCGTCAACAAACGGTAAGCTTCTCAGGTAATCAACCCCGACTTTTTGATCCTCAACTTCCGCATCGCCCATATTTTGATAAATTACATACTCAAATTTTGTGCCGCGATGGGCAGAGCCACGATTATCAAGCTGAAATACTGCAAAGCCTTGTTGAAGTAAATACTGAGTAAAGTAATCCGCCTCACTCCAGCTATTAACGACTAATTGCGCATGTGGACCACCATAAACACGTACCACTACCGGATACTTTTTACTGTCATCAAATGGTACAGGCTTAAATAAGCGATACTGTAATGCTTGGCCATCTTCAGCTTTAAGCTCGCCAAACTCAGGCATTTCCCACAAACCAGCAAAGTCATATAGAGGATGGCTTTTAGTGACTTCGTTTTGTTCAACCCAAGCTAATTGTTCACCCGTTTCATCATGTAAACTCACCTGTGGTGGCTGACTTAAGCTACTAAAATAATCTAAGTACACAGGCTTATTATCTGCAAACACTGCTGAATGCATGCCACTACGAGATGATAACTTCTCAATTTTACCACCAGCTAATGGCACTCGGTATAAATGACGCTCAACCACGCTATCTTTTCGACCAGAGAAGTAAACCCAACCTGCTCTTTCATCTACCAGTTCAAGCGCATCCACCACCCAATCACCTTGGGTTAATTGTTGCAGCACTTTGCCGCTTAAATCGAATAAGTAAAGGTGGTTAAAACCATCACGTTCTGATGCCCAAATGAAAGACTTCTGTTGTTTTAAAAAATGTAAATCATCATTTAAATTCACCCAAGCTTCACTGCGTTCGGCAACAATGGTTTTCGTCTTGTTGTTACTGCTTAAATCAGCAATCCGTAAGTCTAGTGATTGTTGGTCGCGACTCTGCCATTGGAATGACAGATGCTTACTATCTGGTAACCATTTCACTCTTGGCAGGTAAATGTCTTTTTCTTTGCCTAAGTCAATCCATGAAACTTGTTGCTCTTTTCCTTCTTTGGCAAGCGTAATAACGCCTAACTCTATTTCAACGTTGGTTTTTCCCGCATATGGGTAACGCTGCTCGGTGAGTTTAATTCCATCAGCATAAATCTCATTACGAGTAACCAGCTCAACGCCTGACTCATCAATGCGAGTAAAGGCAATGGAAGTTTCATCTGGTGACCACCAGTAACCTGTCATGCGCCCCATTTCTTCTTGGGCGACAAATTCAGCCATACCATTTTTTATCGGCCCTTTGCCATCAAAAGTCAGTTGGATGAGTTTTGACGTTTCTAGGGCTAGGACAAAAATATTCTGCTCACGTACAAACGAAACAAAGTTTCCTTTTGGCGATAATCTTGCGTCAGTAACAAAGCCTTCACCCGTATCCAGTTCTACCGTTTTATTGTCTGCTAAAGTGAAGTAATAAAGCTTACCCGCAGCAGGAATAAGCAAAGATTGACTGTTTTCTGCCCAAAAGTACTCCATGATCCCTTGACCATAAATACGTTGGCGTTCGCGGCGAGCCTTTTCTTCATCCGATAATTCGCCTGACGCTAAATCATCAGCATTAAGCAATATGCTACGTTTAGATGTCTTAATATCCATCTGCCATAAATCAAACAAATATTGGTTATCCTCACGGCTCGCAAGATAGGTTACTCGACTGCCATCAGGTGACAGCTTTAACCCTCTTGGGCTTGCTCCTGCTAAGGCAGGTGATGCATGAATACGTTCGATAGTGAGTGGGGTAGAGTTTCCTGTCATTTTCGTCGCCGCTATTGCTTGTGAAGAAACCAGTGCGCCAGCCAATGCTAACAACATTACCGACACAGCTGACCATGTCGCTTTCCATTTATTTGTCATTGTTATTCCTTGCTGTAAACCGAGGCAAATTTCATTATTTGAATTATTTATTTAACCTAATGCCTACTAGAATTCGTTATTTTGCCTGAGTTTATAACAAATCGGTATCCCGTCCTAACTTGCTCAACTTTTTCACGCTGTATTGTGCGTCAATCTGAGGTATTATCGTTGCCAATAAATTAAAACATTAACCACTGGTTACCGACCTTAACCTCTACTGTCTTAGGAACAAGCATGCAAACTTTGACACAAACCCTTACAAAACAAGCAGTACCCGACTCACTTTCACAACTCATTTTGCGCTTAGCTGACTGTTCGAAAGACATCAGCCAAGCGGTTCGCCACGGCGCACTTGCTGGCGTCTTGGGCGCAACAGAGCAAGAAAATGTTCAAGGTGAAACTCAGAAAAAGCTCGACGTTATCACTAATGACATGCTTAAAGATGCGTTAAAAGCCGAAGGAAACGTGCGTGGACTCGCATCAGAAGAAGAAGATTATGTCGTTGAAGTCAATAAACAAGGCGAATTCCTTGTGTGTTTTGATCCCTTAGATGGTTCATCAAACATTGATATCAATTCGCTAGTTGGCACTATTTTTTCAATCTTGCCAGCACAAGATGGCGAATTAACAGAAGCCAGCTTTTTACAAAATGGTCATCAGCAACTTGCTGCAGGTTACGTGCTTTATGGACCATCAACCATGATGGCATTAACCACTGGCCAAGGTACTCAGTTATACACCCTAAATCCTGATACCAATGAGTTTTTACTGACTGATGAAGCGGTTAACATCAGTAAAGACACTGCAGAATTTGCCATCAATATGTCAAACCAGCGCTTTTGGGAAGCACCAATGCAAACTTACATCAGTGAATTATTGCTGGGTAACATTGGTCCTCGAGAAAAGTCATTTAACATGCGCTGGATTGCTGCGATGGTGGGCGATGTTCATCGCGTATTATGTCGTGGCGGTATCTTCATGTACCCAACTGACAATAAGAACCCAGAGAAGCCATACAAGCTACGTTTAATGTATGAAGCAAACCCAATGGCACTATTAGTAGAACAGGCCGGTGGTAAGGCATCTACTGGCTATGGTGATATTTTGGATATTGCCCCTGAAGAAATTCATCAGCGTGTTGCGGTTATCTTAGGTAGTGCTAACGAAGTCGATGCTTGCTTAAGCTATCATGGGCTTGATTATAGTAACGAACCAGATATTGCATAATCGTGCACACTTAATAAAAAAACCGCCAATTGGCGGTTTTTTTATTAAGCTATCGACCCAAACTGATTCGCTGACTCAACGATTCCCTATTCCCAACTGAATTTACCATATTCAGGAAAAGCCAGCGCAGTTTGCGGGTTAGCTGCTAGTTCTTGCTTCATTGCTATAATATCTTTTTGCAACTGCGTTCTGAATTGCCACACTTCTGTCGCAACCGCTTGAAGCTCTTTTGAATCGCCAGCGTTACCATTTCTCACCGCAGCCCATATTGGGCGTAGATAATCAAAACCTTGTTTTAAGTGGGCCACATTAGCATCAATGAACTCATCTAGTTGCGGTGATGTTGGTAATGATTCAACAGGCTGAGTGCCGATGGTTGAGAAAAAATCGATATATTCATCTAACGAAACACTGTCAGCACTTTGCCATTTTGATAAACTTGCCTCATTAAGTAATTGCCCTGTTCTTGGATCAATAACCATTACAGTCGGTGTGCCAAAGTAAGCAGGATAACCATACTTTTGCGGTAAGCTATGCATATCGTCAAAATATGCCACATCGACGAATACGGTTTCAAAACGTGAGATTAAAATAGGCTGCATTGTTTGGTCTGAAAAGTTACCCGCCAGACCTCTGCTGTCATGACACCACTGTGCTCCCATCACAACTAACAATAACTTTCCTTGCTCAAAAGCCTTTGACTGAGCTAACTCAACTCTTTGCAGATCATTATCGTGTGCGATAAAAGTATATTGCGGTAACGCTTCAACGTGGTGCTCTGTTGACTGACAGCCCATCAATAACATCAATGGTATTAATAATATTCCAATTGCTAATCTCACTTAACGCTCCCTTTTGGTCAGTGATACTGATTTACCTTATCAGCATATACAAAAAAGGCCTGCAAATGCAGACCTCTTATCTAGCTTATTAAAAGAACTAATTCATTTAATAGTGAATCGACTCATCGCATTAAGCTTTTTCAGCTTCTAATTGATGCGGCTTCTCAGTTTGATCAACGATAGTTAATACCGCGGTATCACCCACTACGTTACATGAAGTCAGTACCATATCAATGATACGGTCAAGCGCTGCCACAATCGCAAAGGCTTCAACAGGTAAGCCCATCTGATGGATAAGCACACCAATCATTACCATCCCGCCACCTGGAACGCCACCAGCGCCCACTGACAGTAAAAACACACTGAACAATAATGCTGGGATTTGCTCACCACTGATTGGCATACCAAAGGCATTAGCAACAAAGAATATAGCAATAGTAATATAAATCGATACGCCGCCCATATTCATCGTTGCACCAAGCGGCACGCCAAAACCAGCAACGGCACGATTAACACCAAGCTTATCAGTCAAGGTTCGCATAGTAACCGGAATCGTGGCATTTGAGCTTGCGGTTGATAACGAGAATAAGATTTGCTCGCGGGTTTTCTCACGAAACTGCTTGGCAGTCACTTGCGTGAAGAAGCTGACTGCGAATGGGTAAACCACAAAAATCCACAGCAACAATAGCCCTAAAATGAGTAATAAATACTGCACAACACTGAAGAATATTTCTGGCTCTAACGTTGCCCCTAACTTGAACATCAACGCAAACACACCAATAGGAGCCAAATTCATCACAACAGAAATCAAACGCATCATAATAATATTTGCAGTTTGAAAGCCTTTTACAGCACCTTTGGCAACTTCACCTAATGATTTAATCACGCCGCCAAGTAGCAGCGCCATAAAGATAACCTGAAGCATATTGCCCGAAGTAAATGCCGAGAACGGGTTATTCGGCACGATATTCACGATAAGCGTCATTAAGTTGGGTAATTCAGTCGCTGTAATGGCCACATCAACATTGCTTGTCATGTCGATCCCTTTACCAGGCTCTATGAGCATAGCAACGGCAAATGCTGCTGTGATAGCCACTAGGGTATTGATGATATAAAAACCAAATGTTTTACCACCAAGCCTGCCAAAGCTTTTTAAATCTTGCAGTTCACAGACACCGCAAACAATACTCACAAACACTAAAGGCACAACAAGCATCATGATCATATTGACGAACATCTTTCCGATGCCCGATGCAATGTCGACTAATGTCCCAGAAAAGAACGCTACATCATTTAGCGCAAATTGGACGATACTTCCGAGAAATACCCCTAAGAATAACCCGATAAAAATTCGAGTTGATAATGATTTAACCATGATTGTTGTATTCCTAGTTCAAGCCGACTTCAGAAGCAAACACCTAAAAACGACAATAAAATTGTTTTAATTATTTTAGCGACCACGATACTGAAACAAGTTGCAATACATTTCAATGTTAGAGATCAATAAGTTGTTACTCCCATTGAAACGGCAGATTTACAACTATAATTAACCAGCTGATTTTAAAGGCCTTACACTAAAAAATTAATCATTTAAGAGTCAAAGCCAGTTTTGCTCACCAAAACACATCCCTTTAACAGCTAAACATATCGTGTTTAAAAGACTGAAAAGTTAAAGTCACTAGTATACGGGTTAATATTTCGACTTCACCCCATAGTGCATCACATGGGTAATATATGTTGCTAAATCAAATCGAAATATGAGTTAACACAAAGAAAACGAAAAGGGGTCAAGTTGTAACAACTAGGTAGACTCCAGTTACATTTCTCTTTGGAAATACATGAAAACAAAAAAGCAGTTGAGGTTAGTCAACTGCTTTAATTCAATGATCGCTTTCTAGGCTATCTAACACATTCGATAGGCATACGCTAAATACAAAAACATGTTATCAAACGAGCCGATAACGGGATTAGGCCAGCCACAGCTCTACATCATGGATCATAAAGTTACCGTTATAGATTGGGTCAGGCTCACCAATCGGTTCAAGTTCAAAGTAAACCTTATGCTCATCTGGTAAACCTTCATAACCGCCAATCACCTGATATAACCAGTTTTCAGCTTCCCATTCGAGCTTATTAGCATGAAGATACTCTAGCGCTGACTGTCGCAGACCTGAATCGATGACTTCACAAAAGTATTGATCCACAGCCAGTTTAAGCGGGTTATCAGGGATGTCGAAATCTTCTACATCACTCATGGTCGTTGCCACATTGTGCTCACGTACTTTTGTTGGCAATAAGTCACGACTAATGGCTTTTACTTTAGATACTACATCTAATAACACTAGTTCGTGCTGACTGTTATTAACGTCAACACTGGCAGGCTTAATCATTGCGTCGGCGCAATTGAATAAGTTTGGCACGTGCTTATGACCGACGTGGTTTTCAGGCTGGTAATCTGGATGCAGATCAGTATGTAACAAAAAGCCTTTAAGCAGACGAGTACGTCCCTGAATTTGCCTAAACCGACCTAGCAATTCAAGTAATCGCCCTTGAACAGCGCTAATTTCTTGAGTGCATTGGCTCAGTGTTTCTTGCAAGTTAGTGACAAGCAGTCGTCTTAACTCTCGAATATCACCAGCAATGTCACTCAATTCACTGAACTGGAACATTTCCAATCCATTAAGCAACTCAGACACTTGGCTTTGTGCAAGTTCATTCTCACGAATTTTTGCACTAATACTGCCAACATAACCGAACTCGTTATTAATGCGGCTCCACAACACCCTAATAGAATATCTTAGGCTATCGGTGAAGCTATAAACATGTTCACTTAAATCGGCTAAGTAAGCCTCAGCAGCACTATAATCAATATTATGCCGTGCTTCTTTATAATGATCGGCTAACGTTTTAATCGTACTAAACGCTGAGCCAACATTGGCATCAATCTGACGATTGCGCTCATCGCTCAACGCTTCTTCCAGTAATGCTCTCACTGAACGTTTAAGACGTAAGGCCTCATCGGGTTCTGGTCGCCATAAAATACCACTCTTTTTTAGCTTTTCTATCACAGCAACGTCATGTGTTGTTTCACTGACAGAACCCGCTAAATAGGCATCCATAACCACATCAGCATGACGGCTTAACTGCTTTAGCAGCTTAACCCCTGCTTGATGTAAATTATTACTCATACTAAATCCCTTTGTGTCGCAGTTTCAGCTTGAGCTTCAAGGCTTAATCCTTCTGTTTCATCAATAAAGCGGATCACTTCGTATAAATAATCAAGCTTACCTGTGGCAATGTAAATTTGCTTTTCACTGTTGGGTTTAACTAAATAACCTAGTTCAACTAAACGCTTAAATACCAGCTTTATTTGATTATCAACATTGTGACTGGTGGAGCCAAACAATCGATAATGACTTAGCTTAGCCAATTGCTCCATAAAAGCTGGGGTGTCTTCAATACGCGCTTGAAGCTCAGTCAAACGGATCGGTGCACCTTCACTTAAAGGAGCATCTTGACCACTGCTTTCTTGAACTAAAACCAGCCACTCAACTAATGGCACCAGCGCTGAGCAAATATCCTTAAATTGGCTAGAAATCACTTTCTTTTCTTGCTCGCCTAACTGCTGATAACCACAAAAAAAGACATCTCCTTCAGCTGCCGAAGAAATCGTACGATTAATTTGATTTAAATACTGTTCAATTTTCTCAAAGGTATGCGGGCTTTTTAAAGCACGCCAACCATCTTCATTTGTGGTGCGACAGATAAACTCACCACGCAATAATTGCTCGATAAGCATTCCGGTTCCGACCAAGGTGGTTTCTGAAGGCGCTACGCTTTTAGAAGACAAAGGTGATTGCATTGATTCAGACATTAGATCGCCTCCTTATTATTGGCACGCTGACTTAATCGCTCAGCCAGTGGATTGCTTTTCGGTTTCACCACCTGCAATTTGCGTGTTTGTTTATTAATGATGTATCGGTTAGCAAACAGATTAAGTACTTCAGACTCCGGATTCGGGAAAGCCCCTAATACGCTAATGTTGTTATTCACACAGGCATCAAAGATTTTTTTCACATTGGTATGATGCAGAGTACCCAGCTCATCAATAGGCCAATGAATCGTGACATCCGCTTTACCACGTAATAAGCGAGTAAATGCGAGCAAGAACTTACACAGAATGAGATACGCCATACCGTGACTAGAAGACTCGTTAAGCTGTCTATCAGTACGTATAACTAAATCGCTGTTACCTTCTTTTAAGCGCAGCTCAATTTCTAATAGCTTGGCAATACCGCCCGAAAGCGCTGCACGACCAATAATATCTAGCGCACGACGCATGCTTGATGTGTAGTGCTCATCAGGTAATTGACTGAAACCATCTGCTTTCCATTGCTTAAAGGCTTTCACAAACACTTCCAGTTCAGGCCAGAACTCTAACTCACTAATGCGAGAACGAATCTTAACTGCCGATTCAGATACCCCATCAAGGAATAACTCTTCACCGACTTCACGGGTAATGCGAGCACTTTGTGAAGCAATACGTCTATCGATATCAGCTAATACATCGTAGTAAGCGGTTAAGTCGATACCAAAAATTCGTCCTTGTTCACGAATCGCCATAAGTGATTGCGGTACCATCACATTTAATAATTGTTCAAGTTGGGGCACTAACTTACGGTAATCCAGTAATCGAATACCTTTATCGTTGGTAAAGCTAGACTCATCACGAGCACGCTCCCAAAACTCAGCGAGGCTTGAACCAGATTTACTGGCAATAACGGAATCAAAATGTTCAACATATTGCTTCACTGAACCTAGAAGATAGTCACGTTGTAAAAGTAACTCTTCACCTTGTCTTAAACGTTCACCAATGCTGCCATCAGCTTCTTCTTTGCTTTTAGGTAATTTAAGCTCAGCGAGTTTACGCATCACTGCACGCAATTTCGTTAAGTTCTCTGATGCGTCAACTTGTGCTGCATCAGAGGCTTTTTTAACCGTCTCTAGCTGCTGTTTGCGCTGTTTAACTTCAGCCGTTTTATTCGCAAGTTGTTGCTCGAGTTCAAGCACGGCTTGTTTTACTTTAGATAAGTCTGTTTGCAACTTTGGCTTGCTGACAAGCCAGGCGTTTTGATACCAATGATCGTAACGCAATACATCACTGCGACGTTTTTCAGCATGGCTGATTTGCGCTTCTAGTTCTCGTATTTTCCCTTTAAGCGCCACAATTGCAGCTTCATCTACTCCACGAGATTTAAGCTCATTTTTATACCAAGTATCACAGGCTTTTTGCTCTTGTTTAGCATTGCTGCGACGGGTTTCAATATTGGTTTTGATTTGTGCGAGCTGATTGTCTAATGCTCCGACAACATCTTGCCAATAAGCATTTTTTTCCATTCGAGCTTCAAGCGCTTGGTCTTTTTGCTCATCTAGCCACTCTAGATGCTGGTTATGTTGCTGCTTGAGTTCATTATCAAGCTGCACTAATCGTTTGGCTGCATGGGCTTTTCTATCTGCTAACGCTTGGTTAATTTGAGTCTGAGTGCTACGTTTTTCATCAAATAAACGTCTGACATCTTCACGGCTATTTTTATACGCCGTTCGTGCAAAAGTCAGTTCTTTACTGAGGTTATCTAACTCATCATTAATCATAACAAGCTGATCTTCATGTTCAGCCTTTAGCTCTTCAGCTTGAGATAAAGCCTCTTCTGCTTTGGTTAACCGCAAGCGTAAATCTTGCTCGGACGCAGCATAATCAGGGACATCTATCGCCTTTAAATCAAGCCCAATTCCAAATAGCGCGTCATCGCTACTGCCTGCCACATTAGGATGTAAGTCGGTGCGATGAAGCAACTCAGGTGCTATCACTTTACCAAAGCTTTGCTCCCAACCTGGTGACTCTTTACGTAAAAACTCAAGTAACGTGTGTGACTGCGGAAATAATATCCCTTTAACATCATCAACATCAGCTAAACGTTCATTCACTCTGACACTAGCAATCCGCAGCGCTTCACTCACTTGATCGCGTTTAGCACGTAATTTACGTTCGTCTATGGATAAGCGATCGACCTTTTGATTACAGATTTCTTGTTCTTCATCTGCACGGCTAATGCGCTCATCAAAAATGGCTAACGTGGTTTTTTCTTCTTCAGTGTACGTCACACCGTCAACTTGGTGGCTAAGTTCACCACGAGTCAATTTAAGCTGATATTCTTGTTCCGCAAATGTCGCTTTACCCGCATCAGTTTTTTCGCGCCAAACATTTTCAAGATTAGCTAAATCTTCTGAAGCGGCCTCACGCTGAGCATCACGGTTTTCACGCAGTTCATCTTGTTCTTCATGGAGCGTTTCAAGCTCACGATGAAGCTGCTCTGCTATCTTGCTACGTCGACTACTGTAAGCTGCTTCAATATCTTGATGCTTTTCAGTTTGCAGTTTATGACGCTCTGTTAGATTTTCTAAATCACTACGCCAATTATCTAAACTGTCTAAATCGGCTTTGGCTTGTTCAATATTGGCATTTAAGAAACCTTCATATTGATCCTCAATTGCATCAAGCTCAGCCTCATACTTGCGAGTATCACCTTGTGCAAATGATAACTCTTGGCTTATTTCGTCCCTTGCTTCTTTCCACTCTTCATCTAACATGCGTAGTTGTAAGCTGGCATCTTTAGACTCGTTTTGACTTAACTCTTGTCTTTCTGCCTCAAAGGTTTCATCTGCGCGATAACCTTTGGCAAGGCTGCCAAGTCGTAATTCAGCGCTCAGTAATTGGTTAAACTCTTGCTCTAGTTTTTCAAATTCAGGGCGAATTTGTTCAAAACCTTGTACTAACTGGCTTTCACGGATCCAACTCTCAACCCGTTGAGGGTTTAAACGAGAAGTCGGTGGATTAACGCCATCTTCTTCTAAAATCGCCGCCACCATCGACTTAACGGTTTCCATTTTTCCTTCTTTGGAATGCACCGCTTTAGCGAGTTTTTCAATATGACGTAGTGAGTATTCGCTATCACATAAGGAGAATTGATGCCCATAAGTGCGCAGCTCGCCTTTATTGCCGCCTGTGGTGAGTAAGCTACGATCATGTTGAATAATGGCTCGATACTCTCGGGTATTTAGCAAATGAGTGTGAGTCACTTGGGCACGCTTCATTTCACGACCAAGTTCAACCATGGTATGACAAATAATGGTGTCGCCATTACGTGATTTTACGTAATCATCTAACTCAAAGCCTTTGGCAATAAACCGGTAATTAACCCCTTTACCATCACCAGCAGAAGCCATAATCGCTTGGTATAGCTTGCCATCGCTCTTTTGATATTCGTAAATGATGTAGCTTGAATCATGAGGCAAATACCAACGCTCAAAGCTATCCCTAGTCGACGGAACGACCCGACTTGGGTACTCACCATAAAATACAGGTACCAGTCGTTGTAATGTCGTTTTACCTGATGCATTGGTACCACAAATATTGGTATGTCCATCAAGTTGTAATTCAACGACACCCGGTAAATGGGTATTGATTAATACGATTCTGATCAAGCTTGGCATTGGGATCCTTTTACGCACTATCTGCGAAAGCAAAAACTCGTTTTATCACGGTTATTGTTGTGAGCAATTTTCTTATGCTAATAAGTTAAATCAAAGCGATGCGTGAAGCAATTTCGCTGATTAAATTGGCCTAAATGATACGCTAACATAACTCAAAACAGCGCTTAACAAAGCAGCAGTTGAAGTATAATTTGCTTAATCAGCATACAATTGTGAGCAGGTTTTGGCGTTTTAAGGTGTTAACTCACTACCAAGTAAAAGCAGCAACCGAAAAACCGCTAACTACAGCCACAAAAAAACCACCTAAGAGGTGGTTTTTTCATTAATTTAATGTGCCAATGTTTAGTTAAAGTTTGAACATATCCAGTGAAAAAGGCTAAGAAACACCCTTAAGGCATAAGGCTAAGTCACATACCTCAGACATAAACTTAGAAAGCACATTAAAGCTTAAACTGAGAGGTGGCATTATTCAGCTCGTCAGAGAAATCTAACAACCCATCAGACACATCTTGTACTTCGGCTAAAATCTCTAATGTTTGAACAAATGAAGCATTCATTTCAACAACGTTATGGCTAACTTGCGCTGCTACTGCAGATTGCTGCTCTGTTGCCGCTGCTATGTGTGTATTCATGGTATTGATATTCACAATCTGTTCTTGAATAGACTTTAAAACATCACCGGTTTCACGGGCATGTTTTTCATTATCAGACGCTTTACCAATAGCAACATCCATCGTTGTAACTGATGATTCTGCCGCGCCTTTTAAACGAGACAGAACTTCACGAATTTCTTTAGTGGCATCTGCAGTTTTAGAGGCTAAAGCCCGAACTTCATCCGCTACAACCGCAAAACCTCGGCCTTGCTCACCCGCTCGTGCAGCTTCAATCGCGGCATTAAGCGCCAATAAGTTTGTTTGTTCTGCAATGGAGGTAATGACATTGAGAATTGAATTTACACTTTCAGTGTCTTTGGCTAATTCATTAATCGACTCTGAAGCGATTTCAATTTCTGCATTAAGCTCTTGAGAAATATTAATCGTACTTGCCACCACAGCTAGGCCGTTTGTGGCTTCACGCTCTGCACTATCAGCCGCTTCTGCTGCCTGTTGGGCGCTTTGAGAAATTTCATTAACAGACAAACCCATTTCTTCCATTGAGTGCTGCACTGTTTTGGCATCTAGACTTTGCTTTTCTGTTGCTTGAGTCGCAATACCCATTCGCTCTTTTAATGACTCAGCGCTTTGTAGTAATGGCGCTGTAACGCTTACCACTTGCTGAATCGCATCGGCAAGTAAACGTAAAAAACGGTTAAAATTGGTCGAGACTTGGCCTAGTTCATCGCGCCCTGTGACATCAAGTTGATGACGTAAATCACCTTTACCATCGGCTAACTCACCAAGCGAGTTAGCTAAATTACCCGCAGAGCTACTTAACGATTTGGCAATAGAGATAGTTGCAATAGCCATTAATAATAGTAAAGACAAACCAATAGATAACGTCAGCATTAAACCGGTTTCTGAATGGCTAACCGACTCTTGAATCGTATAATTAAACTCGGTAACTTTGTCCGCTTTATATTGCTGAATACCTACCATTAATTTGTCATAAACTTGGGTTTTAGAAGCAATAATCTGGCCGACTTTGCTCATGTCAATCGTGTTATCAACCATGCCTTTTGCAAGGTCAAAGGTCACTTCATTATATTGATTTAGTTCTTTATTAAGTAATGACAAATTACTCGACTGTTCACTGTCGAGACTAATAAGGCTATTAATGTTTTTTTGCAGAGATTGGTATGTTTTATTGGCGTTATCAATCAAGTCTTCATCAGAGAATGACACCGCTTGAGTATAAAGTTCATCAAGCCTTTGAACATAAATAACATTTTGATTGGCAAGCTCAACACGCTGCGAGACTTTGTCTTGCATGAACGTCATTGCATCGTTGTTCTTATTAATCGAAATAATACTGATCGTTAAATTGACGGCAAAGATGATGACAGAAAGTACGAAAATCAAGCCGACTTTCTTGAAGATTGACATGTTGCTAAACCAATTCATTTGTTGCCCCCAAAGCACTCGTAAAAGGATATTTGCCTTAATAAAACACGTATAAATAAACTGCGCTGTCACTTTAAAGTGACCATATTATTTATCGCAGCTTACCTTGCTAAAACGCGTTAAAATCCTTTTATACTGCTATTAACGACAAATACGTTACAATTTGTTTATCGGCCACTCGGCAAATTGCTAAAGTTAATAAGCAATATTATTTCGAGTCGTCGCTTTAACTTCGTAAAGCTTATCATCAGCTTGCTTGATTAATTGTTCAGCATTGATCCCGGGTTGCCATTGCGCAGCCCCTTGAGAGACAGTGACATACTCGCTCACCAAAGAGTCTGGGTGCTGAAATGCTAATTGGTTAAGGCGTAACTTAATATTATTAGCGACTTCAACTGCGCCTGCTATATCGGTTTCTGGAAGCAACACAATAAACTCTTCTCCGCCATAACGAGCACAAACATCTCTCGGCCTTTTAATCTGATGTTTTAATAACTTTGCCAGCTCAATCAAACATTCGTCACCACGCTGATGGCCTGAGTAGTCATTGAGTTTTTTAAAGAAGTCTATATCCATTAGAATGATTGACATGGCCGAGCCACTTCGCTCGCAATGCTGAATTTCTTTGGTTAACATCGCATCAAAATAACGTCGATTACTCAGCTTGGTCAAACTATCTGTTAACGCTAATTGATTGAGTTCATTAACTAAACGTTGATTTTCAACATCTTTAAAAATTGACTTCCTAAACCATTTTTCAATGACTTGCTGACCTGAAATGACAATCCCAAGAAAGCTCAACATTTTCATGATTGGGAAAAACAACTCATCAGCAAAAAAGAAAACTCTCACCGATGCCATATAAGTCGACATGATGAGTACAGCAAAAAGCAATAAACGACGGACGGGGAAAAATGCGATAGATAAAGCAAACATCATTAAATGCAATATTGATTCTACTTTTCCCTGAGCAAATGGTGCTGATAATATCAACCAGTTACAGACTGTGATCCAACATAAAAGTAACGCCAATATATAACGATAGAAGCGGCCGTAGTCATTTATCTTTTGCGACGAAGGAAGAGAGAAATCACGCATTGCGCCGTAAAGCGATACCAATGCTAATGGCAGGATACTAATCAGTGTGAAGGTGAAATTTAGCTCTGGAATATTCAACAATCGAGTAATGCCAATCACAACCGCTAAAATAAAGCTCAGTACACTTAACCAACGACACCCTTTGGCAAGGTATTGCTGGGTTTCAAAGTGTAACTGTTGCTCAAATGTCGGGGTTGTTTTTTGCATCTTTCACTTATGTATGAGGATATCTCAATTGATTATAGCGACTTTCACACCTGTTGCGACATGCTTTTTGCTTTTAATTTAACCAGCACTTGAACTTAAACAACAATAGCTTACATAGTATTGCCACTTGGTTTAGTCACTTCACTGTTAACGCTAAATTTGCTCGCCAAACAAAAAAACAGCTAACAAAGTTAGCTGTTTTTACTTTTTCGATATTTGCTAAAGTAACCTAAAGGCTATCGCCTTGTTTGTGGAGGTGACTTATGCAGCAACGGTATCAGAGTTCAATGCTTTCTCAACAGTATCATCAGTTGCGTTATCTGCTTCATCACTATGACGAATCAAGTAATCGAATGCCCCTAATGATGCTGTTGCACCACTTCCCATCGCAATGATAATTTGCTTGTAAGCTGAGTTAGTCACATCGCCAGCTGCAAATACTCCGGGAATAGATGTCTCACCTTTACCATCAACAATAATCTCACCACGGGGAGTTAAGTCTACGGTATCGGTTAGCCACTCTGTATTGGGTACTAAACCAATTTGAACAAAAATACCCGCGAGTTCAACATTATGAGATTCGTTTGTGCTGCGGTCAGTATATGTAAGACCCGTTACACGCTTACCGTCACCCAAAACTTCAGTGGTCATTGCTTGAGTAATAATGTCAATGTTGCCCATTGAATTAGCTTTACGCTGCAAGACTTCATCAGCACGTAAACTAGCGTCAAATTCAAGTACGGTGACATGTTCAACGATGCCAGCTAAGTCAATAGCGGCTTCAATGCCGGAATTACCACCGCCAATCACTGCAACACGCTTACCTTTAAATAAAGGGCCATCGCAATGTGGACAATAAGCTACACCACTACCGCGATATTCTTGCTCACCAGGTACATTCATTTCACGCCAGCGTGCACCCGTTGCTAATAAAATGGTTTTACTTGTTAGCTTAGCGCCACTTTCAAGTTCTAGTTCAAATTGTTTACCCGACTTTAATGACAAAGCACGTTGATTATCCATGATATCGACATCATAATCTTTAACGTGTGCTTCAAGGTTGGCCACCAGCTTAGGGCCTTCTGTTTTAGACACTGAAATAAAGTTTTCAATGCCAACAGTTTCAGCTACTTGACCACCAAACTTATCGGCAACTACGCCAGTGCGAAGCCCTTTGCGCGCTGCATATATCGCAGCTGACGCGCCAGCAGGGCCACCACCAACAACTAAAACATCAAACGATTCTTTGTTATTTAACTGTTCAGCTTTTCTTGCTGCTGCATTTACATCTAACTTGTTTAAGATTTCTACAACAGAAATCGCGCCAACAGAGAACGGCTCTCCATTCATATACACTGTGGGCACAGACATGATATTGCGGTCATTAATTTCATCTTGAAATAATGCGCCATCAATCATCACATTAGTAATATTTGGGTTGATCGCAGCCATCATATTCAACGCTTGCACCACTTCAGGACAAGTCTGACAGCTCAACGACACATAGGTTTCGAAATGGAATTCACCAGGTAAGTTTCGGATCTGTTCGATCACATCCGCATCTAATTTGATCGGATGACCACCAGAGTGCAGTAACGCAAGCACTAAAGAGGTAAATTCATGCCCCATTGGTAAACCAGCAAAGGTAATATTTGATCCATTTTGTGGATTTTTAATGCTCATTGACGGCGTTCTATCCGACGTTTGCTGCTGTAAACTCACTAAAGATGATAAACCTTCAATATCTTGAGCAAGTGATAACAACTCTTGAGACTTAGAGCTTGCATCTGCTGACACGACAAGTTCAACTGGGCGCTTGAGGTTTTGCAGGTAGGTATTCAGTTGATTTTTAATATTCGTATCTAACATACGTGTGCTCCTGGAAAATAAAATGAGATTGAGCAAAAAAATTGTCAATCTTAGTATCTCTGCATGGTGATGAATCACACAGAAATCGGGATGCCTAAGATTGACCGGAGATGATTTGAAACAGGCTTGCTAACCTTTGTTAGCAATATGGCTTACTCAGATGATGAGATGAGTAAGCCATTGTGACGTATTAAGTCTGTAAGCTTAGATTTTACCTACTAAGTCAATTGATGGAGCAAGTGTTTCTTCACCTGGCTGCCATGCTGCTGGACAAACTTCGCCGTCGTGTGTTGCTACGTACTGAGCAGCTTGAATTTTACGTACTAGCTCTGATGCGCTACGACCAATACCTAGGTCATGTACTTCAGCAACTTTGATTTCGCCTTCTGGGTTCATTACGAATGTACCGCGAAGTGCTAAACCGTCTTCTTCAATCATCACACCGAAATTACGCGTGATTGCACCAGTTGGGTCACCAATCATTGGGTAGTTGATTTTGCCGATAGTGTCTGAGCTTGCGTGCCATGCTTTGTGAGTGAAGTGAGTGTCAGTAGATACTGAGTAAACTTCAACGCCCATTTCTTGTAGCTTAGCGTAATGGTCTGCCATGTCGCCTAATTCAGTAGGACATACGAAAGTAAAATCAGCAGGGTAAAAGAATACTACTGACCATTTACCTAGTAGGTCTTGCTCAGTCACTGGTACAAATTCGCCATTGTGAAATGCAGTAGCTGAAAATGGCTTGATTGTAGAATTGATAATTGATTGAGTCATTGTGTTACTCCGATAATTTAATTAAGTGTGTCGCTGTATCCGTTTGTTGGAATAGATAATAGCGAGTCTTTAAAATTAAATATAACGGGTAAAAACTATCACCCTAATCGGTTTTTTAGAACAAAGACAGATAAAAGACTTGGGTTATCGGATTTTCCGAATCACTGATATTAAACTTGCTTATTCCCATTGGGTAAAACGTGTTAGCGCCCGTCCAACTGGATAATCAAGCTGTTTGGATAATTGCTGCACATGTTGCTTATTGACTGCACTACCAAAAGAGTGTGGCTGCTTACTAGCATACACAACCCAATTGCCACCACCGGTTAATGTGGCATAAACATTTGCAAAGTGCATAGACAATGTCTGCTTTAATAGTTCACTTTTGCTATGCTCTTTCCAGCAATTGAGTACCAAAAACCCGTCAGTTTTTAAGCTTTGATGACAATGGGCAATAAACTCCACTGTAAGTTGTTTTTCATCGACTCCTTGCTCTATGTACATATCCGCGAAAATAATATCTACACGTTTATGATTACCTTCAGCAAGAAATGCGGTGCCATCTTGATGAACCAAATTCAACTTTTTGCCAATTGGCAACTGGAAAAATCGTTTAGCAATATCAATAACAGGTGAACGCAGTTCAACAGCGGTCAATTTTATGGCTGCATCATAACGGCGTAAAGCATGAATTAACCCACCGCCACCTAAACCTAATATGATTGCACTTTTAGGTTGGCTAAAAAGCAATACTGCTAACATCGCTTGAATATAGGTATGCTGTGGAATATGGGGCTGGGCTTTAAGGATTTTACTTTGTTCGTCATTGTCACCAAAGGACAAAATTCGACATTCATTGTCTTCTAAGACATAGATAGGGCCGATCTCATCACTAATATGATGTAACTGCTGATAATCTGACATGGAACTGACTCTGGTATACCGTCAGCTAATTTCAACCTGACGAATTTGGTTGCAAGAAAGACAGTTTACAGGATAAATTCAAACTCACATCATCTTGACTTCAAACTTAGCTTAAATAAGTCGGAACTTGACGCATTAAAGTGAGCCACTATGACAATTCAAATCCTAATTTGCGCTATTTGCATTGCTGTATTTATCTTTATACAGCAACAGCTGAAGCAATTTATCAGCCAACAAGCCAAGAAAAAACAGGTCAATGAAGTACGCAGCCGTTTAGTGACAAGACTATTAACTTACCTACTCTTTTTTATTACTGCATCCATTATGGCTGTGTCATTAGGATTGGGGTACCAAGAAGTCTCGTTATTTGTTTCATCTGCCTTTGCCGTTTTGGGGGTTGCGTTATTTGCCCAATGGTCAATGTTAAGCAACATTACTGCAGGGGTACTGATTTTCTTTGCATTTCCGTATCGAATTGGCGATAAAATAAAAATCGTGGATAAAGATGAAGATATGACAGGGGTGATTGTCGAAATCAGTTTATTTCATGTGATAATTAAACGCGATCAAGGCGATATGATGACTTACCCGAATAACCTTATGCTACAAAAGGCAGTCATAAAAATACCTAAAACAGTGAAGGAACCAAACTCATCTACAGAAAAAACCGCCTCTCAATATGTCGATGAAGATATCACGCCTGATTAGCTTTACACATTACCCTAATAAAAAATGCGCCACATGGTGGGCTCCCATAGCGCATTCATTAATTAAGCTAACTTCACGAGTGCTATCGCATCTCTGTTTGGGGGTTAATTTAATAAGCGCTGAAAAAATGCCACAGCTTGTAAATACATTTGCAATGCCAGTGCCGCATCATAACGTTCACCTTCATCACGCATAAACGCATGCTGAGCATTGACTTCTTGCCAGCTAAAACTCACGCCTTCTTGCTCAAGCTTTTGGTAAATCACTTTACGCCCTTCACTAGACACGTGAGGATCTTGCTTGCCAAACACCAAGGCCACTTCACCAGCAATATCCCCCGTGCGGGTAAGTGAATCATTCAATGCTTCACACGGTAAGGTATTGGAATGTATGTCTGTAGGATACAAGCAAAAAGCGCCACTGATATCCGCATTCAGCGCTGCTCTATATGCTAAATGCCCTCCGATACACACTCCCATAGCAGCGACTTTACTGGTGCAATAGGCTTGGCTACGAGCAAAATCCACCATTGCTTGCGTATCACTATCATGATGTTCTAAGGGCTTTGCAAATTTATCCGCATTGCCTTTATCTTTACCAATATCATCATAATCGAGCACGGTACCAATCGGGTTTAACTCGTGAAAAACCTCAGGAACTAGCACGACAAATCCGTGCCCAGCAAGTATTGCTGCACTGCGAGCTATAGGTGCTGTTTGCTGAAAAATTTCAGAGTAAAAAATAATTGTCGAGAACTGTCCTGCGACATCTGGGCGATAAACGTAGGTGCGCATCACGCCTGTTGGCGTGTCAATATCATGAACTTCCTTGGTGATTATCATATTCCCTCTTTTTAGTCAGTCTGAGTGCTGGTTTTATTAACATGTGTAAACGTTGAGCATTACCTAACATAATGAGTCTCACCATGTTTACTTACGATCTAATTTAATTCGTTAGCAGAATGCTGCCCTGAGAGTAAGTCGGTGACATTTTTTAAGGTTGTCGAGGCAATTGCATTAAGCGCCTCATCAGTTAAAAACGCTTGATGACCAGTGAAGATAACATTGTGACAGGCTGACAGCCGTCTAAAAACATCATCTTGAATTATTTCGTTGGACTTATCTTGAAAAAAGAGTTCTTTTTCATTTTCATAAACATCCAAACCTAATGCACCAAGTTGCCCCTCTTTTAGCGCTTCCATGGCATCGATTGCATTTAACAATCCACCACGTGAAGTATTAACCACCATGACCCCAGTTTTCATTTTATGAAAACTTTGAGTACACAGCATATGATGATTATCTTCAGTCAATGGGCAGTGCAAACTGATGATGTCACATTGAGGGTACAATTCATCGAGACTGGTATAGTTAACTCCTAAATCAATCACTTGCTGATTAGGATATGGATCGTAAGCAATCACCTTACAGCCAAAACCAAGCAAAATCTTAATCGTAGCAATGCCTATTTTCCCTGTGCCAATAACACCGACGGTTTTGCCATGCATGTTAAAACCCACCAAACCCGATAGGGCAAAGTTGGCGTCACGAGTGCGTTGGTATGCTTTATGTATTTTCCGGTTCAATGTCAGCATAATCGCAATAGTATGCTCTGCAACCGACTCGGGAGAATAAGCTGGTACGTTGACGACAGTAATCCCTAATCGATGCGCTGCATCTAAATCCACATTATTAAATCCGGCGCAGCGCATTGCGATAATTTTTGTGCCACCTTTAGCCAGCTCTACTAACACTTCTTCGCACAATGAGTCGTTAACAAATGCGCACACCACTTCAAAACCATCAGCCAATTTAACGTTTTGCATGCAAAGTCGATAATCGAAATATTCAATGGTTGCACCAAAATCTTGGTTGATTGCATCAAAGTGCTGAATATCGTAATTTTTGGCACTGAAGAAGCCAATTTTCATGTCATTGTCCTTAATAGAAAGCGTTACAACGGCTTATACTTGAAATCAAATAAGTAAATCGGATATCAAGGTTGCGCATTTTTATCACATCAGCATAGCAATAATTTAGAGTTTGCTATAGATCGCTATTCATTCGAAATGAATTTGTTAAGCTGATACGTCAATAACTGACCAATTACGTATTTTCTATGTCTAAAAAGCAGCAACAAGAAGTATCAGAATTTCAATTTTGGATCCAACGCCTCGGAAAAACCAGTTTACGCGCCTTGCATATTGTTGGTGTCGTCGGTGCTGGTGGCGGTCTGCTACTGGGTATAGAGCAAAGTGAGTGGCTTAACTATTGGATCATAGCAATGGCCAGTGGTGTTGCCCTGTTTGCATGGGAAGTTATTCGCGATTGGCGCTGGTTAATTCAATTAAAAGGCGTATTAACCATCTGTAAAATTTTACTCTTGTTGCTATTTATCCCAATGGCAAATTGGAAGCCTGAGATCACCATCTTTATTGTGCTGTTATCAGTTGTGGTATCTCATGGACCTGCTGGGCTTAGACATTATTCTGTGGTCCATCGAAAAGTAATACATGGCAAAAAGGAAATTAAAGGTTAATCTAGTAGTATCTTTTGTTGCTATTAAGGTTATAGGATGTTTCCTTATCCAGAACAATATCGGTTAGCTGCACCGCCGCTAACCACCAGTTTTATGGTATTTTGGGCACTGTTTAGTCACAGTATTTTTGCTGATGCGAGCCCGTTTGCCCTCTATCCGCTACTGTCATTATTTCCTTTAGTGCTCATCGCGCATGTGTATTTAATCTGGAATGCTCAAGGTATGTCTCGATTAGATCAAAGCTTTTATGCCTTGGTTCATGTTCCTCTCGCTTTTGTTGTTTGGACTTTTACCATTATGCACGTTAATGGCAACGCTTTTTCTTAATACAAAATTTAACGATTTGATTTAAGTAAAGGCTGAAATTGTCATTTAGCCACAAAGGTAGCGAGAACAACTTGCACAAATATGGCGGCAAAGGTATCTTTGCCGCGCATTTACGTTAAAGGCTTACCATGGCAGATTTCATTTACCTTCCTCCAACCGATCCTTGGCTTGATATCATTCACGAAGATAAAGACATTATCGTACTGAATAAGCCTTCAGGATTGTTATCTATTCCTGGAAGAGAAGCTCAATACCATGACAGCATATATAGCCGTGTGCTTGAGAAGCACCCCAATGCACAAATTGTACATCGCTTAGATATGGCCACATCTGGGGTTATTGTCGTTGCACTGCGCCGTAATGCAGAGCGTGAGTTAAAACGTCAGTTTCGAGATAGAGAAACGGCCAAAACCTATTACGCAAGAGTTGCGGGCCATGTGAATCCTGCGATTAAGCAAGTGGATTACCCGCTGATTTGCGACTGGCCAAATCGCCCGAAACAAAAAGTGGACCATAAGTTAGGTAAGCCCTCATTAACCTATGTAGAAGTCATCAGTTACGCCAAACAATCTACCTTAGTTAAACTCACGCCCATTACAGGTCGCTCTCATCAACTAAGAATTCATATGATGGCAATAGGCCATGTCATTTTAGGTGATGGTTTTTACGCTGATCCACTCGCCAAAAGATTATCAACACGATTACTACTGCATGCTGCAGAACTTTCGTTTAATCATCCGTATCATCAGCAAGCATTAACCTTTAAAGCCGAAGTGCCATTTATAGAACCTATTAATGATCAATAATTAGGGCTTAATTAGCGATAAAACCGAGATATTATCGAGTACTCAATCATAGATTGTCGCACTGTCAGCCCTATGACTATTGCTATTGCTATTAATATGGTTCCCCTTATTTGACTCGCTTGTTTCTTTTACTTAGGTCTCTTACTGAGTTCTCATACTTAGCTCTCATACTTAGTTTTCCAGCTTACTTGTCTTTACTACATACTCTGCATCGTTATTTTAATGACTTATCTCTAGATAGTTGTCGATAGTCATATTCAAACTCACCTCCTCGGAAGCCACTTAATCATAGAAGGGGTATTCATCAAAATGACTTCATGAGAAGTTTTTGATGGCATTTATGTATATTTAGCCTTAAATTAATAATTAATTGTAACTAAATTAGGCATTTTAATATGGAAACCCCATTTCAAAGAGATCAGCTCGATAATCAAATTCTTGAAGCATTGATGGAAGAAGCCCGCACCCCTTTTGCTGAACTGGCGAAACGATTTGCCGTCAGTGCAGGGACGATTCATGTCCGAGTAGAAAAAATGAAACAAGCAGGCATTATTACTGGAGCAAGGATAACAGTAGATCCTAAAGCTTTAGGCTATGACGTTTGCTGTTTTATTGGTATCAATTTAAAAAGTGCAGGTGATTATCCTGCTGCCATATCAAAGTTAAATGCCCTTGAGGAAGTTGTTGAGGCATATTATACCACTGGTAATTACAGTGTTTTTGTAAAGGTAATGTGCCAGTCTATCGATGGATTACAGCATGTTTTAATCAATCGCATCCAGTCAATTGATGAAATTCAATCAACAGAAACATTAATCAGCCTACAAAACCCTATTGTTCGTGGTGTTAAGCCTTAGTCCAAAAAATAATGGCTTATAACTTACTTAATAATGATATACCACTTAAGAGATAGTTAAAATTCATAATAATTTTGCAAATTTGTAACACCTTTGGTTACCTTTGTTAAAGTTTTGTGTTAAAAAGTCGTAGAGTGCATCGAAGAATGCGCCATACGCATTATAAACAAAATTATAAAACAGCATTACCACCGACCTAGTCTCTACCCTACACATGCTTGGACGTGGTCAATGCTTTAACCAAGGAAGAAGTTGTGAAGACTAAATTATCAATAGCTATATCAGCAGCACTACTATCAAGTGCTAGCTTTGCAAACACCGAAATGACAGGCAATAAATATGAGTTAGAAATATTGTCTAGTAATCAATACAGCAAGCCAGCAGTCAGCCCTATCAATGTAACTGCACCAAAACGATTTATCGTTGAACTATCTTCTCCTGCGGTAGCATCATACCAAGGCGGTACTCAAAATCTTGCTGCAACAGCAGTAACAGCAAAGGAAACCAAATTAGATATACAATCTGCTGCAGTTCAAAATTACGCATCACATCTTGCTAATGAACAGAAAGCATTTTCAAGTGCACTCAATAAAATCTCTGCCAACAGTAAAGTAGAGCGCCAATTCAAAACTCTTTTCAATGGCGTAACAGTCGCAGGTCAAAATTTAACTGTTGAGCAGTTAATGGCTATTCCTGGGGTTAAATCTGTTTACCCTGAAACTATGTATGACATCAGCATGGATGCATCACTTCAAGTTATTAATACTGAAGCGATGTGGACAACTGTGAATGGAATGGCAAATGCAGGTAAAGGCATTCGAGTTGCAGTTATCGATGGTGGTATTCGACCAGAAAACCCAATGTTTGCCGATGAAGGTTTTGAAGCACCTATGGGCGCCATGCCAACTGATGATTACTGTTCAACAACAGATGAGTCATTCTGTAATAACAAACTGATTGTAGCACGTTGGTCTCAACCGACTTTTGAAGTCTGTCCTGATGAATACATGAGTCCACTTGGTTACGGCGGTCACGGTACACACGTTGCAGGTACAGCGGTAGGTAACTTAGTCTCTACACAATTTAATGACATTGATGTTGAATTATCAGGTGTAGCTCCAGCAGCATACTTAATGTCATACAAGGCGTTATATTCTAAAGCAGACTGTTCAGGTGGTAGTGGCTCTAACATCATGTTAATGGAAGCGTTAGAGCATGCAGTTAATGATGGCGCTGATGTTATCAACAACTCTTGGGGTGGTGGCGCAGGTGCGGATCCTGCCAGTAGCCCATATAAAACCATGTTTGAAGCAGCTGAAGCGGCGGGTGTTGTCGTTGTTTCTGCAGCGGGTAACGACGGTAATGGCGCAAGCACTATTGGTTGCCCTGCATGTATTGAGTCTGGTATTGCTGTAGCCAACAGCACAACAGGCCGCTACTTTGCCAACAGTTTCAATGCTGGTGGTGAAGACTTACTCGCAATCCCTGGTTCTGATACGGTTATCGAAATGGATGTTACAGCACCTGTTGTTGCTGCAATAAATATCGATGAAGCTAATTTTGAAGGGTGTGATGCTTTCCCAGTTGATAGCTTTAAAGACAGTATCGCATTAATATCTCGAGGTGCTTGTGCATTTTCGTCGAAAGCTGAAAATGCGATGAATGCTGGTGCAAGTGCACTTGTAGTATATAACAGTAATCCTGGTGCACCGATTACCATGTCTATGCCTGGCGTTACATTCCCATCGGTGATGATTTCAAATGGTGACGGATTAGATATTATCGATGCTATGGGCGAAACGGCAACCGAAGGTACTGTTGGTTCAGAAATTAAGCGTTTAATGGTACCTGAACTAGCCGATACCATTAATAGTTCTAGCTCACGCGGTCCAAACGGTAACCAAAATATCTTAAAGCCGGATATTGCTGCTCCAGGTACTAATATCTTATCAGCTTACTCGCCTGATGATGGTGGACTAGATTTCAATATGATCTCTGGGACCAGTATGGCAAGCCCTCATGTTGCTGGCGCTGCAGCAATGATGCGTCAATTACACCCTGATTGGTCTGCAAATGATATTAAGACCGCGCTAACATCAACTTCAACTGTTGATGGCATCCTAGATGATGATGCAACTACTGCAGCTTCACCGTTTGCAATGGGTGCGGGTCGTATGGATTTAGATGCTGCAGCTAAAGCGGTATTAACTTTCGATAAGCCTTCAATTGCTGCTGATTCATGTGTTGGTCCATGTACTTTCACTCGCACGGTTTACAATAAGAGTGAAGAAGACACCTCATGGTCATTAGCCGCAAGCTCTGATTCTGCAGGCATCATGGTTTCTCCAAGTACTTTAGATATCCCAGCTGGCGGCTCTGCGAGCTTTATGGTCACAGTCGATTCTACTTTTGCAGAATATGGTGATTGGATATTCGGTAATGTGATGCTTTCGAGTGCATCAGGCATGCAAGATGCTCATTTACCTCTCGCAGTGTTAGCGCAAGAGTCTAGCGACTCTTCATTGATTTCTGTAACTTCTGATGATGCAGATTTGACGACTTCAGATGATATGGAAATTTCAGCAGTACTGAACAATACCATGTTTGAGAATACTGTTACCTTCACAGCAATGGCACCTGAAGGTTCCATGTTAACTTCAGAAGATGATGTATCTGTTACTTTAACCAATGCTTCTCAAAATGGTTTTAGTGTAAACGAAGAAACTGGTGTAATTACTTGGGTTGGAAGTTTAGAGCAATCTGAAATGTCTATCGAAGCCTTCACTGGTACTTATCCAAGTATTTTTGATGCAGATTTAGCATTTATTCCAACATGTGACGAAGGCTGTGATGAAAAATCATTCACTTATGAAGGTCTTCCATCATTCAAATATAATGGTTCAACTTACGATACGATTACGATTTCAGACAATGGTATTGTTTTAGTTGGTGGCGGTAATACGGGCGGTACTTGGAATAATAAAGAATTACCTGATAGTGCTAACCCTAATAACATTCTTGCTCCTTTCTGGTCAGATTTTGATTTAAGTGATGGAACTGCAACTGATACTGGTGGCGGTCAATTAGGATTAAACATTATCGAACTTGCATCAGGAACCTTCATTGTTGTTGAATGGAACGATGGCCAATTATATGCCGACCCATCTGGTACGGCATATTCATTTAGTGTTTGGATTAAGACTGGTGATGTTGAAGATGTTTCATTTAACTACCTAGATATTCCAAATATGCCTGCTAATGTATCTATTGGTGCAGAAAATATAGGTGGCACGATTGGTTCTACTTATTACTACAATGGCGAAGGAACTGCGGTAACTAACGATGACTACCTTCAAGTTGTTTCATCAGCTGCTGGACAAGTCAAAATTGACTATAAAGCAACAGCGGAAGATTTCGATCTTGGGTATATGGACAGCTCAACTACAGTTGAAGAAACAGCTGTTACATTCAACGTTTTAGAGAATGATACAATGCCAGCTCAAAAAGTGGCTCGCTCTAAAGTGACTGGTGATGGAATAACAGCCTCTGCTCAACGCATTATCAATATTGCCGCTACAGGTGATCTTGGTATGGTTAAAATTGTTGATGAGCCAGCAAATGGTACAGTGACAATCACAGAGTCTGGCGAAGCAACTTACACGCCTAATAAAGATTTCTTCGGTAAGGATATGTTTACCTACTCAGCTACAGACGCTGCAGGTACTGTAAGCACTCCAACTGAAGTAGTGGTTGATGTAACCAATGTTAACGATGCACCGACTGTATCCCCTTCAACCAGCAAGATCTTAGTAGGTCTGGAAGCAACGGTTAGTTCTGGTGCTGCTGATGTTGATGGTGACTCGCTAACATATGCTTGGACTCAAACAGCTGGACCTGTAGATGTATCTTTCGATAGTACAGCCAAAGATATTAGCTTTGTTTCTACTAAGACTGGTGTCTATACCTTCACTGTCACAGCAAATGATGGCGAAGCAGATAGTACTACTGAACAAGTTTCAATAGATATTCTTTCTGCTCCTGACCTTAAGGATGACAGCGGCTCTATGGGCTGGTTAACTACGCTTCTTCTTCCTTTAGCGATGTTCCGTCGTCGTAAAATGAAGTCATAATCGTTATTTAACACTTAACGTAAAAAGCCCAGCATATGCTGGGCTTTTTTATGTCGATTGACTTATCAGTTAATGATTAATAACCAATGTCGAGATAAAGTAGCCCAATACGGTTGCCGTGGTGACACCGATAAATCCTGGCACTAAAAAGCTATGATTTAACACATACTTACCAATATTTGTCGTACCTGAGCGGTCAAAGCTAATTGCCGCTAAATCACTTGGATAAAATGGGAAAAAGAAGTAAGCATAACAAGCAGGTATAACACCAATTAACACAGGTGCGGGTATACCTAATGCAAATCCCAACGGGAACATAATCGTTAATACTGCCGCTTGGCTTTTAAGAAAAATAGATGCCATAAACATGGCTATCGCAAATGACCAAGGGTAGGCGCTCACTAAGTCACTTAATGAACTCACTAAGTAGCTTTTATGATGTCCAATAATAGTGTCACTCAACCATGCAATACCAAAAATAATCACCACAGCCGTCATACCGGCAGTAAAGACATTACTATTAACAATCTTTTGTGGCGAAACCTTGGTTGCCAGTAATATAACCGCACCAACAGACAACATCATGAACTGTATCGCTACAGACATTTTTACGCCTTCTGGTAGCAATTCTTTACTGAACATAGCTAACACAATAACAGATAAAATCCCGGCCAAAAATAATGCTAAACCTCTTTTGGCAATGCTATCGGTATGTGCCTGATCGTCAGTTTCAACCTCAGGATCAATCAGATTCTGACGAAACTCGTCATCTTTAAGGCGTTCTTGAAATGCCTCATCTTTATCTAAATCTTTCCCGCGATGTAAACTCCAAGCGCAACCTGCAAGCACACCAACTAACGTAGCCGGAATCGTTACCGACAACACATTAATTAAACTGATATCAAGATTGTTATCCATCGCAGTGGCCATGACTACTGCCGCCGCAGCAGCAATAGGGCTTGCAGTAATCCCCATTTGAGATGCCACTGTTGCCATAGCTAATGGACGCTCAGGACGAATACCTTTTTTATAAGCAACATCATAAATAACTGGCAATAGTGGGTAAACTGAATGGCCGGTTCCCACTAAAACAGTTAACGAATAAGTACATAACGGGCCTAAAAAAGTAATTTGGCTAGGATGTTTTCTAAGTAATTTTTCAGCATATTTAACTAATAACTTAAGGCCACCCGTGGCCTCAAGGGTAGCTGAAGCAGCCACTACAGCGAGAATAATCAGCATAACACTGACTGGCGGCGATCCTGGGGCAATACCGAACACAAATGCCAAAACCGAAACACCTAAACCGCCAAGCAAACCAAACGCAACACCACCGTGACGGATACCAACGAATATCACCGCTAGCAGCAACAGCATATGAATATAGAACATTAGCTAAATCTCCTTAGCAAACATTAATTTATGTATGACTTCCTGCGTCATAACAGATTGATTTCAGAATCAACAGCAGAGTTAATGTAGGGAGCTCGCTGTATCCATGATGCTGAAATCGTTTTTAAGGCTATAGACTGGTTATGTTTTTTGACAGCCTTACACCTTGTTTATACATCAATAATCCAGCACTCAATATCAGTTAAAAACGATACAGTGACCTTGCTCATGTAAAAAACAAAGTTAATTGTAAAACTGTGATCATCTAATCTTTAATCAACTCGAATATACAAAAAAGGCATTCACCAACAATAAGATGAACCAAATAATTTCGTCTAAATAACATCAAATTAGCCATATTAAAAATAACTAATTATAAATATTGAAAACCAAGCCAAGTTTAATTCTTAAACAAATAATAATTAGCCGAAAATAAACCTTAATGTTTTCATTCAGTTTTTATTCAGCATCTCGAGATTATAGTGAATCCATCAAAACGAACTGACTTACATTTTTTACTTGGAGTGGATTATGAAAACAAAGCAACTTATTTTAGCAGGTGTGATCACCTCAATGATGTCTGTACCTGCAATGGCATCTGATTGGTTTATTGGTGGCGCAGCTGGCTACCAAAAAAATACCTATAAATTAGATTCTTCAGTAGATGGAACTAAAGAAAAAGAAAAAGATATGGCTTATCAACTTCGTGTTGGTACCTATATCAATGACAACAGCCGTGTATATGGTACTTATGGCTACAACTCTGAAGATATAGGCAAGCAGCAAAACTTCTTACTGTCTTACGATTACCTTGTTCCTCTCGGTGCTAGTAATAAAATGAATTGGTTTGTCGGCGCCACTGCTGGTATGACACACACGAGTATTAAAGATGCTGATTTAAGCTCTGGCAATAACTTCGTTTGGGGTGGTCAAACTGGCTTTATGTACAATATCAATGACAACTGGTCTACAGAAATTGGTTATCAATACCTAAAGCAAGATTATGAAAAAGATGTGGGTAATGGTGCGAATACTGGTACCTTCTCATTAAATGATACCCAGCAGGTCTATTTAGCTATTGATTATAAGTTCTAGTTAAATAACTAACATACTAATAATATAGGACACTTAATGTGTCCTATATTATTTTCATGAGACTCAATTAGTTAACCAATTAACATATAAAACCATCAATACCTAAAATGATATTCATCAGAAAATTATATCTAGCCAGACATAAAAGTACTTTAATTATTCACAATAGCTTTAGTCTCTACAGTAATAATCAATAATGGTGCTTTATTCAGCAGTTAATAACTGTTACTTGCTTAATAACAATTCAATTAACAAACTATTTTTATGTGGCCAGCAAAAGTATTTAAGCCTCTAGCACTTAATGCACTAGCCAAATCCCCTACTTAAACAGTTTCATTGGTACGATGCTTATTGATAAACCTTGCTAAGCTTTCATAAAAATGTCATCCCTTACCTTTACTATTCGCTCATTATTAACTTTGAGCATATTCAATAGCTTAATAAAAAAGTAATACTATAGAGTCGTTAAAAAACCGGTCAACTCTTACTTAGACCATGATAAATATGAGATTTTTATGAAGCATTATTTTTCAGGCATAATTCAATACACCTGCATGACCGCTGTTCTGTTGTATGGACTAGGCTGGATTAAAGGCGAAAGTCTTGCTGATGAACTCTCTATCGATGACAGCGGCTACGCGCTACTGCAAGATTCGTTAACACGTCAAATACCCTTTTATGAACTCGGTATTGTCGCTGGATTCGAAAAACGTCAAATAAGAAATAATACATATAAAAGCAATTAGTTAAGCAATATTTTCGATAGGTGTTATTAGAACTTAAAGCGTTAGATTGGCATATCTCAACAAAAGCAGGCACAAAAAAACCGACATTAAGTCGGTTTATTCCTCAAAGAGGAGATGGTACCGGTGGGCGGACTTGAACCGCCACGCTCGAAAGCAACGGATTTTGAATCCGTCGTGTATACCAATTTCACCACACCGGCATCATATTGATGTTTCAAAAGAGCTAGGCTCAATCGAGAATCAGAATTATACCTAGGCCAATGGCAATGGCAAGCCCTTTCAGCACCTTAATCGAAGTTTTCATTTCAATAGCTCAAATCTCATTCAAAGCAAGTATTCAGTTACGTTAAACACTGCTTTAAACGTCTCAGCTTGCTTGGATTAGCCAGCATTTGTGTGATGAAGCATATAATTGACTCCTTTCTAATACATTACATTAGCGATTAAGCAATAACCGAAAGGTTAATTGATCGAGATCATAATTGTTAACAGATGTATGCGATATGTTACTTATGACTTCACGATAAAGAGGATTATGAAATGGCATTCTGGTTAGATTTGATGTTTGGTAATGCAATAGGTTTGCTATCAATGATTGTTATCTTCTGCACCATGGGAATTATGTCGTACATGATGTGGATGTTTATTGTGAAGTCGGCTCCAAAAAAATAGGTAATACTTATTTAGATTTAAGTCAGTTTTTGTGTTTCTTAGCAAATTATTAGGGGGCGTTTAGCCCCCATTTTTGTGTCAAAAATTCATATTGAAAAGTTCAACACTGACTTAAGTCTACATAGTCAATTAAGCGGCATGTTTTCTTGGCTGCACTAATCCATTAATAAACTGCGGCCTTGCTTTGATTAGATGAGTTAACTCTTCTTTACTTGGTTCGCCAGCGGGTAAACGCAGCACTTCCCGATTGAGGTATACGCGCGCCTTCATTGAAATCTTATATTCAGCAGTAGGCCCTTGAATAGCGTAATGTCTTTCATTACCGACAAGCTCAAGAATACTTGTTGCAACGAGTCCTTTTACGGCTAACTCGTTTTGCGGTAGTGCCAAAATAGTGGCTCCTTGAAGAAAGAACTCTCGTAATAAGGCACGTTCAGCCGGATCCAATAGCTTCACTTTCGCTTCAATGGTTTCTATGGCACGTTTTTCACGTAAGTAACTAATCGACTCATCAACAACAAATGTGAATAACTGACTCAAAAAGAAAGCGGCACCAACAATTAAACCTAAACCAATAAAGTGCCCATAGTTAGACACAAAACCGTCAAGGGACAAAGTTTGTAACACATGGTTCGGTGCAAATAATAATACTGCACACGCTACCACCCACCAAAGCATCACGCTTACCAATACACGCTTAATATTGGCTAACTTTAAGGTATCTAATTTAAGTTTCATCATGTTACGTCCAAAGTGTCAGATTTTTGAATCTATAACTTCAAAAGCAATTTTGGTGCCAAGAGATTAACCGTAAGTAAAAAATAAATGTTTAATAGGACTTAAGATGCACAGTGGCGTGGCTGATGATGTGGGCCATGTGAAATAGAACTATTTCGACCGCTAATTATTACGCTTCTCTTACGCTATGTGAAGATGGCAAATCGTTCATTGTTATACAGAAAAGTCTTAATATAGATGGCGTAACCTTATTGGATTACGCCAAAAAATGTTGCAACACTGAAATGGGGGGGGCGATAACTTTAGTTACTTTTCTGCAAGTCTTGCTAACACTCTGCTCGCGGCAATAAAACCAAATGTACCTGTGACCATAGTGACCGCACCAAAGCCTGAAGCACAATCCATTCTCATGCTACCGTCAGATGCAGCCTTGGTACTACATACACTGCCATCATTTTGCGGATAAACTAGATGTTGAGTTGAAAATACCGCGTCAACAGCAAACCGTCTTTGCGTATTTTTAGTGAAATTATATTCACGCCTTAAAATCCCCCTCACTTTTGCGAGTAAAGGATCTTGAATGGTTTTAGCTAAGTCAGTTAACTGAATTTGGGTTGGATCAGTTTGACCACCCGCTCCACCCACGGTCACTATTTTCAGTTTATTACGCTTACACCAGGCAATTAAAGCCGCTTTCTGCTTTACTGCGTCAATACAATCAACCACATAATCAATCGCAAGAGGTTCTTGCTTAGTGCCCAAGTATTCAGCCAAGTTATCTGCTGTTATAAAATCTTCGACTTCATTAACAACGCATTCTGGATTAATTTCACGTAAACGCTTTGCCATCACCTCAACCTTTGACTCGCCAATGGTTGACGCTAATGCATGAGATTGACGATTAGTATTAGTCACGCAAATGTCATCTAAATCAACTAATGTGATTTGCCCGATCCCACTACGAGCTAACGACTCTGCAACCCAAGTGCCTACACCGCCAATCCCAATAATGACCACATGTGCCTTGGCAAAGTTTTCAAGTGCATGTTGACCATATAAACGGCCAATTCCACCAAAACGATTTAAATATGATTCTGACAACATGTGATGCTCTTGCTACTGACTTATTCGGGGGCGGTATTTTATACGAATTCGCTGAGGAGCGAAATAAAACTCTGCCATTGCAATAAATACAGCAGATTGAGATAGACACATTTCTCGACACACCTGTTGCAAACATTAACTAACCACATCATTTTGTGATAAGTGCAGTTAACGGTTGCAGCCTGCTTGTTAAAAAGCAATATAAGCCTTGTAAACCAATATGATACAAATCAAATAAAAAACATCATTAGTGATAATTATCACACTTTTCAGTGAAGCTTTTATGTCAATATCGGGCGCAAATAAAGGATCCAGAATAATAGTGTCTTTAACGTATCCGTTATGAGTCACTATTTCTATCAATGTTGAGCACACCTGATGAGTGCCCAACAAAATCAAGCCCTTACCAAAGGAAGATTAAGATGATGAAAAAAAACCTGATCACTGCAGCTATTTTATCTTGTACTGCTATGACTTCATTTACTGCTTTAGCTGATGGTCCAAATTTCTACGGTCGTGCTGATCTTGCACTTACGAACTCTGACTTGGGTGTCGCAACTCAAAACCAAAAAGACGGTACAGTCATTGAAAACAATTTCTCTTGGTTAGGTGTGAAAGGCACAGAGAAAATCAACGATGACTTCGAAATTCTTTACCAAATGGAATTCGGCGTAAGCAACTTTGATAATTCAGGTAACACATTCGCTGCTCGTAACACCTTCATCGGTCTTAAAACCAACGCTGGTACTGCATTAGTTGGTCGTAATGACACTGTATTTAAGCAATCTGAAGGCGGCTTTGACTTATTCGGTAACAGCAACTCAGACATCGACTTATTAGCAGCTGGTCAAACTCGTTCTGGTGACGGCATTAGCTATTACTCACCAAAGTTAGCTGACATGCTAACACTTAACGCGACTTACTTAATGGATGATAACTACGAATCACAAAGTGACTCTATGTACGCATTAAGTGCAACGATTGGTGATAGAGCGCTTAAATCTCACAACTTCTATGCAGCTGCCGCTTACCAAGACGGTATTACAGACATCGAAGCATACCGTGGTGTGGTTCAAGCTAAATTTGGCAACTTCATTGTTGGCGGTTTATACCAAAACACTGAAAGCCTAAAAAGCGAATTAGCACACCTTGAAGGTGACAGTTACTTCATCAACGCTGCATACGTGATGGGTAACCTTAAAATTAAAGCAATGTACGGTTACGATGATTCAGGTCTAGGTAAAATTGTAGACCGTCGTACTGGTCAGCTTGAAAATGACGAAGGTGCAAACGTATTAGACGCACGTAAAGATGTATCTGACGTTGAAATTCAACAATTCAGCATCGGTGCTGATTACCGTTTAAGCAACAACACTTTAGTATACGGTCACTACACGAAATACGACGGCGACATGAAGCTAAATGGTGTTGTTGAAGATTTAAGTGATGATATCTTCACTGTTGGTGTCCGTTTAGATTTCTAAATACACTGATAAGCTGTTGAATTAATTAACAGCGAATTGTTAAGCAAATGCTAAAGCGACCTCAATAGGTCGCTTTTTTTTGGGCTCAATATATCAAACGCACTTTTTCCTATGCAAAAATGCATAACGCATATGCAAATATCGCCAAAGAGTTAACAATTAAGCAACACCTTAACTATGCTTAAACCCTATTACAGCGGCACTTACACCATATCGCCAATTATGTGAACCTCCACAAAGGGGTAGTTTGCTAAATCACTGTTAACTAATAGCCAAAAGTCTCGAACTTGTCACATTTTTTCATCAAATCATTACGTTATCCCAAAAAGTTTGACATAGCCCACAACTTAAGCAGCTCAAACCTGCAAAAATTCCGTCAAGTTCATATCACAGTGCTATGTAAACCCATTGCCGCTGTGACTGAAATTCACTAAAACAACCCATAAAATGGGAATAGAACCTTAGGTTCTAAAGGGAGTATGAAGATGAAAAAGACGCTAATTTCAGCATCTGTTGCCTCTGTGATTGCATTAACTTCTTTCGGCGCAGCAGCTGAAGGTCCAAATTTCTACGGTCGCTTAGACCTAGCGGTAACTAACTCAGATCTAGGTGTGACTACCCAAGAAGGCAAAGAAGGCACTGTATTCGAAAACAACTTCTCTCACTTAGGTGTTAAAGGCAGCGAAAAGATTTCTGATGCTTTTGAAGTGCTTTACCAAATGGAATTCCAAGTTGAAAACACTTCATCTAGCTCTGATGTGTTCAAAGCACGTAATACTTACCTAGGTCTAAAAACTAACTTCGGTACTGTATTAGTGGGCCGTAACGACACAGTATTCAAGCAATCTGAAGGCGGCGTTGACGTTTTCGGTAACAGCAATGCTGATATCGATCGTTTAGTAGCAGGTCAAACTCGTTCTGCTGACGGTATCTGGTACTACTCTCCAAAAATCGCTGATTTAATCACGTTAAACGCGACTTACTTAATGGAAGATAATTACACCGATGCTGATGACAACGAGTCTTATGAAGATCAATATGCATTAAGTGCAACGATTGGTGATAAAAAACTTAAAGCGCAAAACTACTATGTAGCAGCTGCTTACAACACAATCGGTGGCATCGATGCATACCGTGGCGTTGCTCAAGTTAAACTAGGTGATTTTAAAGTAGGTGGTTTATACCAAAGCACTGAAAGCCAAACGACTGATCAAGAAGGTGATTCTTACTTCTTAAACGTGGTTTACAACCTAAACGGCGTTAACCTAAAAGCTGAGTACGGTGTTGATGAAGGTGGTTTCGGTCGTTACCTAACTAAGCAAAAAGCAGCAGATGGTGTTGTAACCGATGCTAGCATTACACAAATCACTGTAGGTGCTGACTACCGCATCTCTAAATCGACTCTAGTATATGGCCACTACGCTATGTACGAAGGTGATTACCAACTTGACGGTGGCCCAACCATCGATCTAGAAGATGACAACGTATTTACTGTTGGTATGCGCTACGACTTCTAATTAATGCCTCTTTCGAGAGTCTTTAGTTAATAAAAAAGCGACCTGATGGTCGCTTTTTTTATATCAATTTTTACTGCTAAATTTAGCCATTACTTTTTAGTTAAGATATATGCAGCTTCATTCAACCAAGGAACCTGTTTATTAATAAACCTTGGATTATCACGCAACACATCAGCGCACTCTAATAACTCAACGTCAAAAGATTCAGCTAGGTATGACTCTATCCAAGATGGGCTAACAGCAAATGGGGGGCCATTAAGTGTGTCTTGATCATAATCTAAGGTAATGAGTAAGCCCTTGACGCCTGATGGGATCAGCTCAGCTAATTTCTTGGCATACTGCTGACGCATTGCCTCTGGCCATGCAATCAATGCTGCACGATCATAAAAAGCGCCAATTTTTTGTGTGGTCGTCGCTGATAGCGTAAAGATATCACCTTGTATAAGCGTGATTTGATCTGTGGTGTACTCTTGATGCTCACCTTGCGCTTGTTGTGTAACTGGCAAAGTATTTTCTTTAAAAAAGTCTTCAACTGCAATTTGATTTAGCTCGCAACCTAAAACATTGTGGCCTTTCTCTGCGAGGTAACACATGTCTAACGACTTGCCACACAATGGAACAAATACCTCAGCAGCGGACGGTACAGCCAGTTGCGACCAATATTTAATTAGAAATTCATTTATTTGCGGCTGGTGAAAACCAATTTGCTGTTGCTGCCACTTACTGTGCCAAAAACTTGCTTCCATATCTAAGGTCCATGTCATGTAAATGAGCTTTACTCTAAATACAATGAACATAGGATGCAAATTGATTAGCGACACAACAGATAATCAGTAAAAACGCTTACTCATGTTATTGACTCAACTCGCCAACACAGCATGCTTACTGCCCTTCACCATCTAGAACTTGTTGCACCTTTTTAAGCCATTTACAGTTATCACATTGACAGTTGCGACGTGATAAATGATGTGGACTTAAATTTGAGTCAATAAAATCGACTGCAATCAGTAACTGTTGTTTCAGTTCATCAACGGATTTTTTTTCAATCGCAACAAGTTCATCATTGTGATTCATCCATATGCACTCTTCTCCTTGATGGCAAGTCGTACATTGTTCATCGCTGGCATTGTAAAACACCGCATGAGGACAGTGAGTCACTTCCATTGACTGTAAAATACGCTGGCGTGGAAAAGAAAACAGTGGAATTAAGTCAGCTTTTTTAATGTTAGGCATAAGCGCTCCTTGATTAACCCGAATCCGTTGATTCACTTAAATAGTACCTGTGTATAGCCCAAAACAACTTGATTCACGTCAAAGTTTACAACTCCCAATATTTAAGCTAGGCAGTTTCACTCGTTTTTGCTGAACAACTTGTCATTTACCGCATTTTATTTGAAATCAAACTGGTTTCTGCATTGAACTTGCTCTGCAAAAAACACCTTAAATGCAAGCACAAGACTTGCCTGACAATTCGAAATATGCGTTGATGTAGCAAGCACTCGATGAATAACAATGGGTGTAATAATAGGAGCAGCGTTTGCAAACACCTCAGCTACAGCACTTTTATATTAATGAAGAACAATCGGTTTATTTATTAAAAGCAGAAGATGCTCGAAAGCACCGTGCTTGGATAAGATTGTGTAATCAGCAGTTAAGTAAACTTGGTTATGCTGATATCGAATTTATCGGGAAAGGAGCTTATGGTTTTGTGTTTGCTGGTACAAACGATATTGGTGAATCGCATGTATTTAAGTTCTCCCGAATTACCCTTCCGCGTAGTGTGCAGGATAGACTTGAAGAAGAAGCCTTCATGCTCAGTCAACTCATGCATCCCAATGTGCCTAATGCGATAAAGTTTGAACGAGTCGGTAAGCAAGGCATCATGGTCATGGAGCGTGCTCAAGGAGAAGATTTAGATAAAATATGTCACCGAATGGGGGTGTTACCGGTTGCGATGATTGTCAGCATCGCCCGTCAATTAGCCAACCTCTTGTATTACCTTCGCACCGGAAAATGCTTAGTTCACGGCGACATTAAACCGTCTAATTTAGTGTATGACATTAAAAACGATCATTTATCGCTTATTGATTGGGGCTCTGCTGTCTTTGCTCAGCGTGATGAGAACAATAATTCCGTTGAAAATAACGTGATGTCTTTGATGTCCAACGACCAACAGCACACGAACGCCAGAATGGGCGATGTGTACTTTATTGGAGAGGAGCAGCTAAATGGTGCTCTTTCCAGCCCACGCTTTGATGAACAGGGTGTTGCCGCAACGCTTTATGCGTTGGCATCAGGGCAGATTAGCCGCTTTGGAAGCAAAGTGATTCCTGCCAGTAGCCTTGGTTTACCCATTGAACTTGCCCGCACTTTGGATGGCATGTTGAGTGACGATCTTGAGCGACGTAATCTTGCGGGCGACTACTTTTTAAAAAGTATGCGGCATAACCATCGTATGCATCTACCAAACATTACCACCCACCCGATACATGAAGACATTCCGTTGTGGGTATTACCTAAACAAAAACAAGTAGAGACGGTAAGTTACAGCTCAAGGAAGTCATTCCTTAAAGAACATAACACTCAAGATCCCATCGCTAAAATGGACGATGTGCAGCTTGAAAAATATTACCGTAACTTCCTCGCTGGCATGGGCGATACAGAAAAAGGGTTTGTCGCTGCCGTTGGAAAATTAGCTCAATATCCCATTGTTGGCGGGCTGGCTATTCATTGGCGAAAGAGTGGTGTGTATATTGATTCAAACCTTGCGATTTATGATCCTGAAACAAAAGATGTGCTCATTAAAGCAGTCAATAATATGGTGACTTTGGCGAGGGGAATTAAACGAATAGGGGTGTTTAAAGCCTGCTTTTTTAACGCAAAGGATACCTTACACCTTGAACGCCAACATGCATCAGAACCCTATCAAATGGTGAATGATGCCCAGCTAAGCTTCGAAGTGGGAGATGTTCCAGCCTCAGAAGGTCGCTCACGGTTACACTCCTACTTTGAAGACGGTAAAGACCCTGAAGAAAACTTAGAACTGCCAACCGAAATCATGACTGAATTGGGCTGGATCAACCAAATTCATCATACTGGCTGCATTATTTTTGAAGCCTTACCCAATCACTTAAAGATCCATAGCTATTTACGTTTACTAAACCCACGTAAGCAAGCTGCATTTAGGGCATCTTTAGATCGTATTTTACATCACGCGACTAAGATACAAGGCCATGGCGTATCAGGATTTATGAAGCTGCCTTATAAAAATACTCGTCAGTTTTCACATATCGATCGTAAAAGTGACCACTTTTATCCTAAAAACCCAAAACAAGCAGCGTTAAGTCCAGCTCAAAATGAGACGCCATAAAGCACCTTAGCAAAATTAAAAAGCCCAACGTGTTCGTTGGGCTTTTGGGTCGTTCGCATGTTAGATAGGTGAACCAGGCGGCATGTTAAGCGGTGATTCAATAAACCTAAACTCGTTTGAAGCGATGCCTTTAGCCACCCCTTGTAGAAGCCAGTCAAAATGAGCAGCTTGATAATTACTTGCTCGGTTACTACGACGTTTCAACTGTTTTTCAACATATTGCAGCCTTGCAAGCAATTGCGCTTTAACCTCTGGGGCCGTTGTTTCATGGTGATAGCTAGCAAGAATTTCGTCTAACACGACAGTATTAACCCGCATTTGTACCGCTAATAACTGGCCTCGCTGCAGATCTTGATATACCGTTTTCGCTAATAATTTATCGACTAAGTTCACCACTGATAATTGCTCTGAGTCAGTCATAAACCCTTGATTAACTCTATTTAAACGCTCTGGAGCCAATAAACGGTTAGCAATTTGTCGACTTAACACTTCTGCCATACCTATCGGATCAGTCAGCACACCTAAACCAGAATCGAAACTTTCACGAGTCTTACGATAGTTACCCGCTTTAGGCACCAAGATATCGGTAATCTCAGAAGGTACAGACAAACTTTGGGCTGAGATAACATTCAATAAAGCATCTAATGCACTGCGTTGTAATTTAGGCGACAAATAATGCCATCGCTCAGCAGAGCCTTGCTGTTGATAACTATAATCACTGCCGCCAATCCATTTAGCAGCGGCATCAATTTGGTATCGAGTCATAAAGTATACTGGCACAAACACGTCACTTAGCTCACCTAAAGGTTGCTCGCTAAGCAGTGCTTGAGCATTAAATTGCTCAATAGCCACTCTACGAACTTGCTCTAAGCGAGTAAGCTCATCTGCTGCAGATGCACCATTGTCCCATAAGCTCGCATAGGCATGGCTTGAAGCCGGTGAACGGGAATCAGCTTCTCCAATATAACGTAGACCTTGTGTTCTAGCTTGGCGAACCAACTCTGTTAAATTCGCTTCATTGCCGTAACCGTAGGCAATGGTAAACTTATCCCACTCCCCTATTCCTTCAGAATAAGGCGCTGAGATATCAATTTTGTCGCCATTTAACGTCGCCTTCGGATGAGGGTAATCCATGACAGAGGCATTATCATTCGTAGAAGCTGCAAAGTTATGGTCAAGCCCGATGGTATGGCCAATCTCATGAGCTGATAACTGGCGAATACGTGCCAATGCTAGGTTCATCGATGCTTGTTTAGCTGCATCTCTATCTTCCCAGCCTGCGGTTAATCCTCTGGCAATTAAATGATCTTGTTTTACTCGCAAACTACCTAAGGTCACATGACCTTTGATAATTTCACCTGTGCGAGGATCTTTAATGGATGCACCATAAGACCAGCCTCTTGTTGCTCTATGCACCCATTGGATCATGTTATAGCGAATATCTTGAGGATCTGCATCCTCTGGTAACATTTCCACCTTAAAGCCATCAATAAATCCAGCAGCAGTGAATGCATCCTCCCACCAACGAGCACCATCCAATAATGCAGTGCGGATAGGTTCTGGTACACCAGGGTCAAGATAATAGGTTATTGGTATAATCACTTCACTTGGTTCAATACCAGGCGTGACCTTTTCTAAACGATGTCTCAGTAGATATTGTTTACTGACAGGTGAGTCTATTGGGGCTGAGTAATCATAATATTCACCCGAAAGGTAACCACTCATCGGCTCATAAGCTCGAGGCTGATAGCCCGGCTCTGGTAATGCAACAAACGAATAGCGCATCCTAACTGATACAAACTTGCCATCGGGCGTAACTTGTCTCACTTGCTCGCCTGGCTTGCTACTATTAAAAGTCAGTAACACATCAACATCAGCATTTTTTTCGAAGGACTTCACCCCATCAGGTAAAATGACAGAACGTGAACTATCAAGATTATAGCTACCTTGTTTGGTGTCAGCTAACCGCTGGCCCACACCATGAAGATCGTTTAGCACTAATTGATTAACGGCCACAAGTGGCGTTTTACCTTCGACCACTTTACCCCGCCATAATACAGACTCTGCAAAGGCTTCTTTTACCGCTAATTGCTCAGCAGGGTTATCACTGCTTGCTCTATAAAAAGTATTTAATTGCTTTAATAAAATGTACGGGCCTTGACGCTCAAACTGAACCATACGAGTTTCGCCAAGTTGACCACGGTCTAAGCCAATGTCATTAGAACCAACACCATGTGGCAAGCTTGTGATGAGTAAAAATGGTTGGTTAAGTTTATTGGCCTCTAAATACAATTCACCAGACTGACTTTGATAATAGAAATTAATAAATCCGGTCGCTTTTTCACTTTGCTTAATCACAGTTTGGGCAGGTGTTGCCGCATATGCGATAACGGGGATGGCACTTAATGCCAATGCAAGTGCAATGCTGTGGCGGTTCATTTAACATTCTCCATTGTGTCAGTCAGCCAAATTTAACGGCTCGTCATGAGCCGTTAACCTTACGAGGCGCTATGTTTATTTTTATAATCAATCCAATGTTCTAAGGTATCAAACAACTCATTAAGCACAATTGGCTTAGTAATATGAGCGTTCATGCCCGCTTGTAGACTCTTCTCTCTATCACCTGACATTGCATGAGCCGTCATCGCAATAATAGGAAGCTGCTCGGTGCTAAAGCGTTTTCTCAGCTCTTTCGCCGCAGTTAATCCATCCATTACAGGCATTTGAATATCCATTAATACGGCATCAAATGGTTTACTGTCGATAATATCTAACGCAATTTGACCATTATCGGCCATCACGACTTCATAACCTGCACTTTTTAATAGCTCAGTCGCAACCTGCTGGTTAATAAAATTATCTTCAACTAATAAGACTAAACCAGCATCCTTGGTTTGCTCAGGATCTTCTTCAACGACAGGCGCCACATTCAATTTAGGTTCGGCAGCAAATGCGCCAATAATCTCATCGAATAAGGCTGACGCTTTAAACGGCTTTTGCAAAATAGCAAATACACGGCTTTCATCAAACTCAGCCTCAAGTGGCTCTGCTGAATAGGCGGTCATTAGAATAATCACCGGACGTTTTTTAAGGCGTCCATCAGCAACCATTTCATCAATAATATCAATAACATCTGCGCCATCCATTTCTGGCATCATCCAGTCAAGTAGCAATAAATCGACGTCACTGTGAGCTAATACTTCTAATGCCTCTGCGCCACTTTGTGCTGTTTTGACACCAAAGCTAAAGTCACGCATTACTGTTGAATATATCTGTAAAGCGCTAGGGTTATCATCCACTACTAAGGTTGTTAGGTTATTCAGTTGTTCAGGAACAACGAGCGGTTCAACGACATTCTCTTCAGCGATTTCAAAGCTAATATTAAAACTAAAGGTACTGCCCTGATTGGTCTCTGATTCCACTTGCATGGTACCGCCCATCAAGGACACAAGGTGTTTACTGATCGATAAGCCTAAGCCTGTGCCGCCATATTTACGGGTGGTTGAACCATCAGCTTGCGAGAAAGCATCAAACAATTTAGCTTGTTGCTCTTGGCTAATCCCAATACCAGTATCACGCACCCAGAATTTAAGTGTTATACGGTGATCTCGCTCACCCACATCTTCGCAACCTAATTCAATTTCACCATTTTGAGTGAACTTAACCGCATTGGATAATAAGTTCACCAAAACTTGGCCTAAACGTAATGGGTCACCATTGAGGATAAGTCCAGCTGTGACTGGTGCATAAAGTAACAGCTCAACGCCTTTTTCTTGCGCTTTTTGAGCGTTCATATCAATGACATGATCAAGCACTTTATCTAACGGGAACGACACTCTTTCGAGCTCTAGCTTACCCGCCTCAATTTTAGAGAAGTCCAAAATATCATTAATAATGCGCAATAAAGACTGAGCAGAGAAACCTGCCTTATTAAGATAATCTTGTTGCTGCGGATTCAATTGAGTGCGCTGTGCAAGCTGCAACATACCAATAATTGCATTCATCGGTGTGCGAATTTCGTGACTCATGTTGGCCAAGAATTCACTCTTATACATATTGGCTAATTCAGCATCTTGCTTAGCTTCTAGCAAGGCAACTTCATTACTTTTTTGACGCGTAATATCTTTATGAGTACCGAGCATACGTTTGGATTGGCCGTCATCGGCAAACTCAACAGCTCGACCTCGTGATAACACCCAATGGTATTCACCCGATTTAGCCCGCATACGATATTCAATTTCGTAAGTGCCAATTGGCTGCTTAGCATAGCCACTTCGGTACTCTTCAACTCGCATACGATCATCAGGATGAATGAGTGCATCGGTTGATGAAATAAGTGCAGGGAATTCATTAGGTTTATAACCTAGCATAGAATAAAACGCTGGATTACAAATCAATTGTTCAGAATCTAAGTACCAATCCCACAGACCATCTTCTACCGCATCCATCGCTAAATGATAACGTTCTTCAGAAAGACGTAACTGCTCGGCAGATTCATATTCACGAGTGACATCACGCCACACAGAAATCAACCCCAGTAACTCACCACGGCGGTTATAAAACGGCAGTTTTAAGGTATCGAGCAAGACGGTTTTCCCGCCAATGTCCATTTTCTCTTGGTAACGTAACAGTGAGCGATCACTTAAGACTTTTTGGTCTTCCTCTCTGATCCGCTCCCCTTGTTCATGGGTGCTGGCTAAAGAGTATTGCCCTATCATCTCGCTTTCTTTACAGCCCAGCATATACTCAGCAGATTTATTACAGCCTAAATATTTACCTTCTTTATCTTTATAAACAATTGCCTCAGGAATGGAGTCAATCAAAGAGCGTAATAATGCAAACTCTCGTTCACGTCGCTCTGTAGTATCACGCAAACGTTGAGTCCGTCGTGCCACTAAGTTATCCAATCGTTTATTTTGCTCTGCCAAATGACGGGTATATTGCTTGTTCTCTTCAAAAATACGGCTAACGAGTAAGAACCAAGGCTCCCAACCTTCAGTGATTTTCTTTGGCGGTGAAATCGGATCGCGTGAGCACTCTTCTAAGTGAGTTAATAAGCGGGATGCTGGATTGACGAATGAACGGCGAGTTTGCCAATGCACAATAGTCACCAACACAGATAAAGCCAAAACCACTAGCAAGAAAGTCAGCTTTAACTTATCCCACGCATCTTGGAACAATACATCTTCATCTTGTAGGTACAGTAAACGCCAAGGTGGATTTTGTAATGCCACTGAGTGAATGTAATAGCCGTTTCGCAAGATACCATCATGTGCGTCAAACAGTTCTGACTCAGGTAAGGAATGCAGCTCTGAAGGAATACGTTGGCTAATATGATAAACCCGATTCATATCGCTAGCTTCAAAGTCACTGTGAGACAAAATATTGTTGTATTGGTCTAATAGAATCACTGTCCCAGGCATCTTAAAATACATGCGCATTTGCTTGGCTAAAGACGCAAGGGTCATATCCAAGTTAATCGAGCCAATAAAGTCATCTTCTAAATACACTGGTAGACCAAGTGTGGTTAATAGACCACGTTCAGCAAGGTCTACATAGGCTTCACGCCAAAATACACTTCGCTGTGGATTCATTGCTGGCGTCGCCAACTGGAATTGCTTTTTATTGAGTAGCTCTTCTCTAAAGCGAGTTTCGTTGTTAGACCATGGAAACGATGACATGATCCTTTGCTTTGAAATGTAATAAATAGATGAGGCTTTCGGCGCTGCTTCTTTTGCTACCGGAAAAGATAATGACAGCTCAAACAGCATTTCTAATTCTTGATAAAAGGTGTCACTTCGACCATCTAACGACCCCATACCAGTGATCCGTCCCATATTGGTAAAAGGTTCACCACTTTGAGCATAACTGGGTTCTAGGGTAAAAAACTGACCATCTTCGTTGAACTTTTCATACTGAGGTAAACGGTCTTTTCGAACTAGCTCCCCCAAGCGTAAATTATCGACAGCCACGTTACGTAAGCTTTTAACCGCACGGATACTCGACTCGAGTAATAAATCAATCTGCAATACATGGCGAAGAACTTGCTCTTCACGCTCTTTGATCAATTGTGTTTTTTGGCGTTCAAATAACGTCCAAGCCGACAATAATGCCATCACAATTACACCGATATATGTATAAAAAACGGCTCGGTTATATTTTCTTTGGATCAGTGCTTTTAAGTGTAATTCTGGCTCTGTCGATTTCATTGAAATCCCTTTGTTTACTCATAGCGTCGATTAATAAAAGACATAAGGAGAAACGCTATGATGGCTCATTGATGCATATTATCAGGAAGGTATGCTTTATCACATAAATAACCTGCATCAATCGTTATAAATTGTGTCATTTTATCGTGTTTATTAACTGCCTCTAAAACATAGCAAATTATCATCATAGATTCATGGTCATTTAGTCAAATAGACAAGGAATTTTCAATATTGTTATCGCTCAATATCGGCGCAATAAAAAAGCCACTTTGCAGTAGCTTTTACAACAGACCTAATGATGCTTCATCAAGCCAATAAGCTATAAATGCTCCTCGGCAAATTCAGCTAACCTTGAGCGCACGACACCATTTAAATAAATGTTGGCACTGCCATCAAAATCCTTAAAGCGTTCCACAATATAGGTTAGCCCTGACGTGACTGCTGTCAGATAAGTTGAGTCAATCTGCGCTAAGTTACCGCAGCAAATCAACTTAGTGCCTTCTCCCATACGGGTGATCATGGTTTTAATTTGTGATGCCGTTAGATTTTGACATTCATCCAATAAGACTACTGAGTTTTGAATTGAGCGCCCACGCATAAAATTGACTGACTTAAACTGCACATTCGCTTTTTCCATGATGTAATTCATGCTCCCTGTCGGGTTAACATCATTTTTATGCAGCACTTCCAAAGTATCTGTAATTGCCGCTAACCATGGCGCCATTTTCTCTTCTTCGGTGCCAGGTAAAAAACCAATAGATTCAGCTATCTCAGGCGTGTTTCGAGTGACAATGACTTTTTCATATTGCTTTTTCTCTACCACAAGCTCAAGCGCTGCTGCCATAGCAATTAGGGTTTTACCGCAACCAGCTGGACCGGTGAGAATCACTAAATCAATCTCAGGATCTAATAAAGCATTAAGCGCCATGCCTTGATAAATGTTCTTTGGCTTAATGCCCCATGCTTGCAGATGTTCAAGTCGATCTCGGCCGTAATCGATTATCGATAAATGAGTATCAGTTCGGCTTTCGACCTTGCCACAAAACTCAGTTTCTTGATCAATTAAGTACTGATTTTTGTAAAAAGGTTCATTACCCACCTCATCAAGGCTGACTTGATGCAAGGTTTTCCCACCCACTCGGTCAGTTGATACTTTTTCCACGTTCGCCCAAAAGTCACCGTCAAACTGATAAAAACCTTTTGCCAAAAAGCGAATATCGTCAATCAGCTGGTCAGTTCGATAATCTTCAACCCGTTCAATCCCCGCCCCTTTGGCTTTAAGGCGCATATTGATATCTTTTGTAACCAACACAACTTGGCGAGCTTGATTGAGGTTTTGTAAATGTAGTGCGGTATTAATGATGCGGTTATCGTTATTGTCGCCAGGTAACGCCCCTGTGGTGAAATCGATTTGATGGTCGGGGAAAATGGATAAACTGCCGGATACATCAGAGTGTCCTTCCCTACTGGGTAGAGCGACACCATTGAGTATTTGTTCTGGAGAGGTTTTCCCTCCGAGGATATCTTCTAACGCTCTAATAGCAACCCGGGCATCGCGGCTGATATCGTGCTTTCTGTCCTTAATATTATCTAACTCTTCTAACACTGTCATTGGGATTGTTACGTCATGTTCCTTAAACGAATATATCGCTAAAGGTTCATGCAGTAACACATTGGTATCCAGTACAAACAACTTTCTGTTGTCATGTTCCATGGCGCCTCCAGAGTGCTCAATGCAAAGGGTAAACTAAGGAATTAATCCAATATAAACTCCTGAAATAAATAAACTTACATATAATTATAGGTGAACAATTTCGTAAATTGCACAATTAAACTATGCCAGTAAATTTATCGACGCTCAATAGTTAATCAGATGTTCACTGTGTCAGTTTACGAGAAAGAAGATGACATTGAGATGACAGAACTGTGTCAAAGTTAGCCTTGATTACATAAAATTGCCGATCATGAATATTTAAATCGCTGCTAGAATTTAAATCTACTAGCGTTTGTTATAACATACGCGCCCTTTGTTTTAATCAGCCCCAAATGAGAGTCAAAAATGCCGTTTGCTTTAGGTCAACGTTGGATTAGTGATACCGAGTCAGAGCTTGGTTTAGGTACTGTCGTCGCCGTTGAAGGTCGCATGGTAACAGTGTTATTTCCTGCCGCCGATGAGAACCGTCTTTTTTCACGCGATGAAGCACCATTAACACGTGTAATCTTTAATCCAGGTGACTCAATTGAAAGCCACGAAGGCTGGAAACTCACTGTCAGCGAAGTCGAAGAAAAAGATGGGCTAGTTACCTATATCGGTACCCACAGTGAATCTGAAGAAACGGTACGTTTACGTGAGACTTTACTCAATCACAATATCCGTTTTAATAAACCTCAAGACCGTTTATTTGCAGGGCAAATTGATCGCTTAGACCGCTTTGGTATGCGTTACCAAAGTCAGTTACTGCGCCATAAGTTAGCAACATCTGATTTATTGGGCCAACAAGGACCACGGGTAGGCTTAATTCCACACCAACAATGGATTGCTCATGAAGTTGGCCGCCGCTATGCTCCACGTGTTTTACTGGCTGATGAAGTGGGTTTAGGTAAAACCATTGAAGCAGGTTTGATTATTCACCAGCAGCTACTTACTGGCCGTGCTGAGCGTATATTAGTAATTGTGCCTGACACATTACGCCATCAATGGTTGGTCGAAATGCTACGCCGCTTTAACTTAAAGTTTTCAATCTTTGATGAAGACCGCTGTGTTGAAGCTTATGCGGATAATGACAACCCGTTTTATACAGAGCAGTTAGTCATATGCTCACTTGAATTACTTCGTAAAAAACGTCGTTTAGAACAAGCTATCGACGCCGATTGGGATTTAATGGTGGTTGATGAGGCACATCATCTGGAGTGGAGCGAAACAGCCCCAAGCCGTGCTTATCAAATCGTTGAAGCCTTGAGTGAAGAAGTGCCTGGCGTACTGCTACTTACTGCAACCCCAGATCAACTTGGCCACCAAAGTCACTTTGCACGTTTACGTTTACTCGATCCTGATCGTTTCTACGACTACAACGCATTTCTAGAAGAAGAGAAAAGCTATCAAAGTGTTGCTAAAGCTGCTGAAGCACTGACCGCCAACACTAAACTGGCCGATAGCGCCATTAATAGCTTAACTGAGCTTTTGAGTGAAAAAGATATCATGCCAAGCATCAATATTATCCAAGCAGATGATATTGAAGATGATACTAAACAATCTGCTCGAAAAGAGTTATTACAAGAATTACTCGACCGACATGGTACTGGCCGTATTTTATACCGCAATAGCCGTGCTTCAGTCAGCGGATTTCCGAAACGCTTTTTCAATCCGCAACCATTAGCCATGCCGCAGGAATATATTACTGCTGAACGTGTTAATGCAATGATGGGATCGAAAAAATCACTACAAGATCAAGCTAAGCAATCATTAAGCCCTGAGAAACTTTATCAAGCATTTGAAACTGATAGTGCAAGTTGGTGGAAGTTCGATCCTCGTGTTGACTGGTTAATTGATTTCCTTAAAGAACACCGCAGCAAAAAAGTACTCATCATTGCCAGCCAAGCAGAAACGGCGCTGAGCCTTGAGGAAGCATTACGTACTCGTGAAGGTATTCAGGCCACTGTTTTCCATGAAGGCATGTCGATTATTGAACGTGATAAAGCGGGTGCGTATTTTGCCCAAGAAGAAGGCGGCGCCCAAGCGCTTATTTGTTCAGAAATTGGCTCAGAAGGACGTAACTTCCAATTTGCTAGCCACTTAGTGTTATTTGATTTGCCACTAAACCCAGATTTATTGGAGCAGCGTATCGGTCGTTTAGACCGTATCGGCCAGCAAAATGATATCCAAATTCATTTACCGTATTTGCAAGATACTGCGCAAGAGCGCTTAATGAATTGGTACCACCAAGGGCTTAATTCTTTTGAGCTGACTTGCCCAAGTGGTCATATTCTTTATTCAGAGTTTGCCGATGAATTAACAGCAGTGCTCAATGATGATGACCCTGAATTAATGACGCAACTGCTTAATCACACCCAAGCTAGATACCAAGAGCTTAAACAAGCCATGGAAAAAGGACGTGATAAGTTATTAGAAATTAACTCTCATGGCGGCGAACAATCAAAACAGTTAGTGGAGCGTTTAGCCGAGCGAGATGCTGATACTCACTTAATTGGTTCTGTAATTCGTTTATGGGACATTATTGGTGTCGATCAAGAAGATCGTGGCGAAAACTCGATTATATTGCGCCCGAGTGAGCACATGTTATTCCCGTCATATCCTGGGTTACCTGAAGATGGTATTTCAGTGACATTTGACCGTGAAACCGCACTTTCTCGTGACGATATTGCGTTTATTTCTCAAGAGCATCCATTAGTGCAAACGGCTCTTGATATGATCACCGATTCAGAAACCGGCACTACCAGTGTTGCGGTGTTAAAGAATAAAGCGCTACCAGCGGGAACCCTGTTCTTAGAATTGATTTATATGGCAGATGTTTCAGCCCCTAAATCATCGCAGCTATACCGCTATATGCCACCAACACCTATACGTGTGTTACTGGACAAAAATGGTCAAAACTTGGCAGAAAAAGTCGACTACAGCAGCTTTGATAAACAACTCAGTGCAGTTAATCGCCATATTGCCAGCAAGCTCGTTAATGCATCTCAGCCTATTCTTCATCCGCTATTAGCAAAAGGGGAAGAGCAAGCACAGGCAGCATTAGCCAACTTGGTTGAGCAAGCTCGTGAAAAAATGACCACACAATTAAATGGCGAGCTCACCCGTTTAGAGTCTTTAAAAGCGGTGAATCCAAATATTCGCGATTCTGAACTCGATTATATCCGTAATCAAATGGCTGAGTTAAACAGCTATATTGACGACAGCCAATTCCAGCTAGACGCAATTAGAATGGTATTAGTCAGTCACGTATAATACACTGCATAGATGAAGCAAAAGCCCTGAACTTCAGGGCTTTTTTGTAGGCGATTTTCATCCAACCGGTAAGAAAGCGGCAATGACACTCATCAAGCAGATCTTATTTACCTTCATCCTCACCTTAAGCATTGGCACGAATACCTTTGCCGAGTCATTATTCGCCCCCGTCAGTGACGAGCAAAAGCAGCAAATCATTGTTCAAGATAAACCCATTGATGTCATAGTTAAGCCTTGGCAAGGCAGAAAACAGCGTGGCAGCGCTATCATTCTTGGGCCAACTGAATCAGACGCTACAGGACTGGAAAGCAGCCGTTATATGCGCTTGCAATTACCACTCTCAGGCTGGGCAACGATTAGCATCAAGCCAACCGAAGGCTTATATCGTCCTAATTTTGCAACTGATGCAGATCAAATTAACAAGGCAGGTGAAAAGCAGCTAACGCTTGATGCGCATCAAATGACGCCTAAGTACACCTCCAGTCAGTTATTAGAGCTCAATAATTTCCAACAAAAAGTGATTGAAGAATCTATTGCTCAGATAGAAGGAGTGGCTGCGCAATACCCTGGGAAACGGATTATTATCGCAGCAGATGATAGTGCGGGTATGGTCGTTAATCTACTTCATCAAGATAAATTAACTAAACCTGACTTGCTCGTTATCATTAATCCTTATCGCGAATTTGAACAATTGATTGATGAACAAAACCGAGGCTTGAGTATTGCCAAGCAACTAGCAGGGTTAGACATTCCCGTATTGGACTTGCAATCGGCTAACGGACATAAGGCCGCATTAGCGCAAAGCATAGAGCGTAAAAATAGTAATTTAGTTAAATCAGCAAATTTATATCGACAGTATTTATTACAATTAGATTTGAGCCATCAAGGTGGCTGGGATGAAGCGTTAGATCATATTGAAGGCTTTGCGAGAAAAATTGCTGGTTACTGACAGTTTCAATAACTATTGGCCAATAACCAGCAATCTAACACTTGGCGAGGTTAGTCTTTTTTATCTTTACTCAACATCAAAGACAGTGCGACTAACACCACAATAATTCCCATGTAGAGCAAGTCGAGCATCGACTGAGGCTTCATTTCAGTAAAATAAGAAAATACCTTGATGATAAGCATCATCAAAATCACTTTACCTAGCTTACTTTTGAGCGAATCAATGCTGCTAATCACTAAAATGCGGCCACCGCTTTTGGTGTCATCGGCATTTTTTAAATCACTGATAAACAACTCATACAGACCAAAAGCAAAAATAAGCATGACAGCGCCGAGTAAGAAAGTATCTAAAATCTCAACCACGACCATAATAATGTCGTTTCTTATTTCGTGGCTACCAGAAACGATGTAACTCCAAAGTAGTGCCAATAAATGCACCACATCTTTGATCCCTACAGTAAAGATAACCAGCGCCCCGACAACACAAGCAAGCACGCCAACCATCACTGATAATCGGCTGCTCCATAACAATTTTTCAAACGTTTCACGCATAAGACAATCTCAAGTTGCACAATCAATTTTGGCGCTGATAATAGCAAGCTTTTAGCTCCGTCGGCACTCATCATTTGAGAATTGTTACTCTATGATAGTGAAGTAAATAATCGACTTAATCTCGTACACAGTATGAAACTTGGGATTTACCAACCCGACTGCCTATCTTGATAGGGTTTACCTGACTGCTTAATTTCACGATGACTGGCAATCAAACGATTCTTACCTAAAAGTAATCGAATCTGACTCAAAGACTCTCGGCTCAATAAACTGCGTAACGTCCCCGACCAGTTCTTATTGATACTCAGCTTAATAGCCGCATTAGTATCTGGCGAACGCTGCATTAGCTTTTCTGCATAACGTGTCGCCATCTCTAGCGGGTTATCATGCACCTCTGTGACTAAACCAAATTCAAGCGCTTTGTCAGCAGTGATAATATCTGCGGTATAGGTCAATTGCATGGCCTTGTCTTTAGTCATGATTTGCCTTAACCCAGCAAGTCCAGCCATATCAGGTAATAAGCCCCACTTAGATTCCATGATTGAAAGCTGAGCGTTTTTACTGGCAAATCGAAAATCTGCACCTAATGCGATTTGCACGCCACCGCCATAGCAAAACCCTTCAATGACACATATCACAGGAATAGGAAGCTGCTGCCAACCTAAAGAAACTCGCTGAGCTAAATTTGCATTACCTGGCAACCACTTAAAAAGAAGTTTTAATGCGGGCATCATTGATTTTGAAACACTTTTAACGTCCAAACCAGAACTGAAATTCCCGCCAGCTCCGGACAGAATAACCGCCCTAACAGCAGTGTTTTTATGTAGTTTTTTGATGGTTTTATCGATTGCTTGAAACAACTCAATATTCAATGCATTGTATTTTTCAGGCCGATTTAACGTTACATAGGCAATGCCATTGTCTATCTTTAGCGTAACGAGTTTACTCTCCATGATTCATCCTTTACTGGTCAGTCCAGATCTTAAGTTATCATAAACCAGCAATTTGGCGAATAGTTAACCAAGGTGAGCAAAGCAACAATTTTTACATCCACCTCCAAATACACCCGTTAGTACACAAACGTTACGCCATAGAGCCTTTAGAATGCCATAAATGATACATTTTTATGATAAACGCCAAAATTCTGTCGATTTTTAATGCTAATACTCAACAATAAGTTGTAAAATATTGTTTAATACATTGTAGAAAGACACTGCAACGCAATATCACCATGTTGAACTGCAGGAATTAAAGAGATGAAAACTGTCTTTTTTTGCAACGACTACACTTAAATAATAATAACCCTGTAAAAGGATCCTCTGTCTCTATGACTATTCCTATTTTGATATGCGATGATTCAGGATTAGCTAGAAAGCAAATGGCGCGCACACTCCCAAAAGAATGGGATGTTGAAATCAGCTATGCCACTAATGGAGCGGAAGGTCTTGAGGTTATCCGTGCTGGGAAAGGGGAAATTGTCTTTCTCGATCTCAATATGCCAGTCATGGATGGTTACGAGGTATTAGAAGCGATTCAGCGAGAGGACTTACCCGCCCTCGTCATCGTGGTATCTGGCGATATCCAAATCAAAGCTCATGAGCGAGTCAAAGCATTGGGTGCTTTGGATTTCATCCAAAAACCGGTCAGTGCTGATGCCATCAGTAATATCCTTGAAGAGTACGGCATTTTGACCTTAGCACTTAAAGATGCTGCTGATGACACGCCGATGTTTGAGGTTGATTTACGTGATGCCTGCCAAGAGATTGCTAACGTCGCAATGGGCCGAGCTGCGGATCTACTGGCCACGTTATTGGATGTGTTCGTGATGCTGCCAATTCCAAATGTGAATGTTCTCGAAGTCAGTGAGCTCACTATGGCGCTTAAAGCTACAGAAGAAAGCTCAAAAATTTCAGCTCTCTGCCAAGGATTTATTGGCGCAGGTGTGGCTGGTGAAGCGTTATTGTTATTCCATGATTCTAGTTTTACCGATATGGCCAAACTCATGGGCCATAAAGATCCTCAAGATGCAGCCAATGAAGTCGAAGTATTAATCGATACTGGCAATGTTCTGATCGGCGCATTTCTCAATGGCATCTCAGAACAACTGGATATGAAATTTAGCCAAGGACATCCAGTGGTATTGGGCAGACATTGCACTGTCAATGAATTGATTCATGATAATTCGGAAAAATGGCAACGCACCCTAGCAATGGAAATCAACTATCAAATTGAAGATCATAATGTTCAATGCGATTTGCTGTTGCTTTTCACCGAAGATTCCATCCCAACACTTAATTTTAAGTTGGGCTATTTACTTGATTAATCATGATTTTAGCGATTCATATTCGCTAGTCATTAAAATAATAACAATGTTGGATGTTACTCATGTCTACTGATCAAAATGCAATGAACGAACTTCACTGGCTCATTGATATGGTGCAAACCATAGAAGTTGGGCTAGTCGTATTAGATCGTAATTACAATATCCAACTTTGGAATGGTTTCATGGAAAACCACAGTGGAGTTTCGCCAAATGGCATCAAAGGTAAAAACCTTTTTGATACATTTAGCGACCTGCCAAAAGAGTGGTTAACCCAAAAAATGGAATCGGTTTTCCTACTAAAGAATCGTTCGTTTATCAGCTGGGAACAGCGTCCATATGTGTTCGAGTTTAAAAACTACCGTCCAATTACAGGCCGGGCAGATCATATGTACCAAAATATCACCTTGCTGCCTCTGGCATCACTCACAGGGAATATTACTCACATCAGTATTATTATTTATGATGTTACCGATGTCGCTATAAACAAATTACAGCTTAAATCTGCTAACGAACAATTGGAGAAACTGAGTCAAACTGACAGTTTAACCCAGTTATTTAATCGTCGTCATTGGCAAGCTTGTTTTGAAAAAGAGTATGAACGCTATGCGCGCTACGGTGAAAGTGGCAGCATGATCATGATAGACATTGATAACTTTAAACAAATCAATGATAAATACGGCCACCCTGCGGGCGATAAAGTGATTCAGAGTATTGCCCATATACTTAAACAGTCTTTGCGTGAAACAGACTTTGCAGGCCGCTATGGCGGAGAAGAGTTTGCCGTTGTCCTCACTAATACTAATGCTGATGAGTCTAAGTACTTTACGGAGCGATTACGTAAAAAAGTTGAAGCATCACAAGTGGTGTATAAAAACCAAATTATTAAAGTCACCATTAGTATTGGGGTAAACGCGTTATCAGAACAAACAAAAAACAGTGCTAGTTGGCTTGCGGGTGCGGATAAAGCTTTGTACCAATCTAAAGAGAATGGCCGTAACCAAACATCAGTGTTTAAAGAAGAGTCTTAGCACCTCGCTAGTAATTAATTGAATCGCTAATGATTGACCAGCAATGATGAAACCATTCTTTAGGTAACTAGCCGACAATAAAAAACCACTCAAATGAGTGGTTTTTTATATTTAATCAGCGATGAAGATAGTCGTCGTTATTCTTCGTCGTACTCTTCATCAAGTTCGTCTTCATCACCAATAAAGAATGTGCCCCAACCGTCATAATCTACTTTTTGCTTTTGAGCTAAAATCATAAGCTGCTCACATGCTTTATCCAGTAAGTCAGCCTCTAAAGCATGATTTGCAATCGCGTCAAAGCAGAAAATTAACGAACCATCTTCAAGTTGCATTTCTTCAGCATCATTAACTTCAAAGCCAAGCTTAAATGCATCAACAGCCGCTTTTTCTAAACGATCAAAATTAGTCGAAGAAAAGTGATGCTCAATCGTGTATTCAGCATCAGCCTGCGAGCCATCATCAAGTAATGCTTGAATGATTTCACGGTTCTCAGCAAACTGCTCTTTTAGTAGACCTTCAATAGACATGGAGTGACTCCGTTAACAAAAATTATGCGGCTAATGGTCAATTATACTTGATAAACCTATTGAGGTTTAGCCATTAATGCAGATGCTTCTTGATTTAATTCAGCCAATCGAGCCGACATTGCTTCATGTACCTTAGCACATAGCTTTTTCACATCCGCTTTATCAACACCTGCAGTCGACATAGGAGCCATCATCTCAACAATCACCACACCATTGTTCCAACGATTTAATTTAATGTGATTTTGACAAGAGGCAAGGACCGGTACGATTGAAGCTTTCGCTGCGATAGCAGTATGAAAAGCCCCAACCTTAAAAGGTAACAAGCCACGTCCACGAGAACGTGTTCCCTCAGGGAAAATCCATACAGATAATAATTTGTTTTTCATTTTCTCGACCGTTTTAGCCATAGTATCAAATGCACTATGACGGTTCTTACGGTCAATAAGAATATTGCCTGATAACCAGTAAATTTGTCCAAATAGCGGCATCCAAGCCAAACTTTTCTTACCTAAACTCACCGTTGCTTTAGGCACAGCAGAAGTGTGGGTAAATAAATCAAAGTTATTTTGATGATTAGCTAAATAGATTTTAGGCTCTTTAGGGTTTTCTTCTGCTGCGTGACGCGTGATCACCTTGATACCTAAAATAGGAGCAACTGAAGCAAAAATACGTGCAATAACATGTACATTGTCACGATGCATAGGTCTAACAAGACAAAGGATTATTGCGAAAAAAAACGCCAGTGTTAATAACACTGCAAGAATAATTGAACGAGCAATTAACAGCACAAGCAGACTCCTGCGAAGAAAGTGGCGACAGTATAGCCAGCACAGTAGCTGGACTCAATGGTTTGTTTAATTTCAGTTTACATTTGTAAGCTAAAATAATTATACACTAGCCCAGATAAAAGAATGGTGCGTTAACATTAACGCACCATTAATTCTGTACTTAGTGACTTCAATCGCTAGTCTTATACGCTTCACAAACCGCTTTTAATCAGACATTGCTAGTTTGATTAAAAGACAATAAAACACGCATAGTAATAGCACTGAACGCTAAGGCTGCCACTATTGCGGCACCACTAGGCAAATCATAACTGGCAGAGAGTATAAGCCCTGCTAAGTAGCCAACAAATCCAACCACATACGTCAGCACAAGTTGCCCTTTACCATGGTATTTATTCAGTGCTAAGGCGGGCAAAATTAGCGTACTAAAGACTAAGTAAACGCCAACTAATTCAACCGACAAGGTAATCACTATCGCAAATAAGAAGTAGAACCCTGCACCATCAAGTACTTGTGGCCTAATGACCACCAGTAACAATATCGCAGCAGACACCACACCTGGTAATACGAGTTGCGACCAGTTAACCCATAATATTTGCCCTGACATTAATTGTTTTAAGAGCTCTGCGCCATGAGGATCGTTAGACAATAACAACATCGCGGCCACAGCACTCAACACATAAAAACAACCGATAATAGCTTCAAGTTCATCAGCAAAACGTTTTGAAAGCCAGGCAATAAAGCCCGCTCCCGCTAACGCAAATAAAGCAGGCATCCATACATGAGAAAAAGGCAGCTCTTCTAATCTATGATCCATATGCGACACAATGGCACCTAAAGCCGCCACTTGTGCAATGGCTAAATCAATAAAGATGATGCCACGTTTTAGTACCTGACGACCTAAGACCACATGCGTAGACAGCACCAATATCCCCGCAACAAATGCGGGGAGCAGTATTGGTAGCAGCTCGAGATCAAGCATAGGCTATTGCACCTCTGTGAGTAACGAAATCACGCTATCATATAGGCTAAATAAATCCTTGCTATCATCATTACCACCAACAGACATAGGCAACATTATCACTGGTAAATCCGTTCTTTCTCCTAGCCAATTGGCACCACGATCATCCTGATACGAAGTGAACAATATAGCCATGACATCGCCTTCTTGGCTGCGACTAACCAGCTTAGCAAGATGACTACTGCTAGGTGGGATCCCTGGCTTTGGCTCTAAATCAGCAACTTGCTCCATTCCTAGCCAGTTGAACAAGTAACGAAAGCTTGAATGGTAAGCAATCACTTTCTTACCTTTAAGCCCTGCTGCTTTTTCTTCCCACTGAGGAATCGCTTTTTGCCACTTTTCACTAAATGCAGCAAGGTTTGCTTGGTAACTCGTCGCCGAGTCAGGATCAAGCTGCGTCATTTTGGCAGATAAGGCATCTGCTACCTGTAGCAACCTGCTAGGGTCAAAATGCAAATGTGGGTTACCTTTGGCGTGAACATCTCCCATTGAGCGGTCAACATTCTCAAGTTGATCTAGCGTCTCAATATGTTCAGCCGCATAAAACAAACCATTATCTGTTGAACGCACTTTATTGTTCGATGCTTTCATTTGCAGCATAGGCAGCCAACCTATTTCAAGGTCAGCACCAGCACAAACCACTAAGTCTGCTTGACGCATTTTGGCAATCAAGCTTGGTCTAGCTTGTACTTGATGCGGGTCTTGTAAAGCACTCGTCGCCGAATACACTTTCGCATCAGGTGCTAGCTCTTGGCTTAAGGCTGCATATTCAGGCTCACAAGCAAACACATTCAATTGTGCGTTTGCTGAACCCGCCAAAAAGGGACTAAATAAAGCACCTATGGCGATTAGCGTTTTAGAATTGATGCGCACCGTGAGCTCCTAATGTCATGACATACTGTAGGGTTACGATATTATCGTCTTCAAAACCATCAAAGTTGGTACCCTTCTGATTAGTATATTGTAGACGTACTGTCGAGAAGTGACTGTGATGCCACGCTAAACTAAGTTCGGTTTCTTTTAGCTTTTGCGCATCTAAATGATCGCCATGAGCTTCGAATGTATCAACCTCACCGTAACGTAAACCCGCTGACCAGTTAGGAGAGAACTGGTAAACACTGCTTAAGTACCAACCTTCATGGTAATCGTTATGACTTTCTTCACCGTGATCATCATGCTCTTCATGATCATGTACCTCTTCAAATGAGAAGATATCATTCACACGGAAGTACTCACCGCTCACTGTTAAGTGTTGATACTTATAGTTGCCGTTTGGAGCCCATTTGTAGACAAAGTCGGCGATATAAGTGTTTTCGCCCGTGTAAGATGCACTATGAGTATGACCTTCATGATCATGATCGTCATCAGCAATCACATCATGTTCGTGCTCATCTTCCCCTTCTACAACACCTTGACCATTTGAGTTACGTAAATAGCTTAAGCCCACCTGCCATGAACTTGATAAGCCAATATCACCACCAAATTTAGTGAAGGCTGAATAAACCCCTACCGTATCGAAATCGCGCTCGCCATGCTCATCTTCGGCGCGCATTTTGTCACCTTTGAATGCTTCAACACCCATTGTCCAATATAGATCAGTTGGTGCTACATACGTTAAACGAACACCATCATCAAAATAATGGCCGCCCATAAATGCACGATACGCACCTGGACGATCAACGAATGCATCTGTGTGTAAATGTTGGTTATTTAAGTAACCGACATCAGATAAAAAGCGACCAGCACGAATCCCTAGACCACCCGGTAATCCCATGGTTTGAATGAAGGCTTCTTCTAGTTCAATTTCAGTTTCACCGTCATGAGACTCTAAAATGGCAGTCACTTTACCGTAGAACATGTCATCGATGTTGGCACTGATAGCAAGCTCTGTTTCGCCTAAACCAAACCCTTCACTACGGCCACCTAAGCCACGATCGCCTGTTTGATAAAAACCATCTAAAACGGCACTTATATTAGGATTTGTTAGGCTAGAATCTTCAGCAAAAGCATGAGTAGAAACCAAGGCACAAGCAGCTGCAACCAATGAAAGGTGTTTGTTTGAGTAAGACATTTTTTCTCCAAAATACAACAAGTAGTCGACCATCATCTTGAATAGTCGAAAAATAATTTATCCGTAAAAATTTGTTGGGTATGTATAGAACTAGGAGAAAACGGGTGGTGCTCGACTATGGTAAACCGTTTGATGGGCAAAATATGAAGCAACAATGGATTCAATAGTCGGTTCGAAAGTTTGACGAACTACGGCAATATTGACATCCGTGCTTGGAAGCGTTTTTTGCAATTGGTGTTGATGAAAACAAAGCGTACATTGTGTACTTGCTCCATCATGCAAATGCACTGAATTATGTGCAGAAGCCGCAAACGACAATAACACGAGCATGGCTGACAGCCAGATCGCTATTAATTGTCTTGTTCGCATTGAATGAGGCAAAGAAGTGTTCTCTGTTTAACAAAAATCGCGACTATCTTAAAAAAATTTGAAAAAAAAGCAACCAGAAGAATGTTACAAATCACTTTTTCTAAATTTTTGTGACTTAACATAGCAACTTATACAAATCCTCGTTAAGCTATTTAAGATTAGCTTAAGCTGTCAAAGCTAAAATATTAGTCATATATTGCTGCAAAGTCAGCCAAGACAGAGGATTTAACTATGATGAATTTACTCAAAGATAACATCGGTATTATATTAACTATGGTCATTATTGGTGTCGTTGTGCTTGGCGGTATTTATTACGTTGAAGCAGCATTAGAAAATCAAGTTCAAGTTGTCGATTAATCTTCTATTGTTGCGTCATCATCTGGCGCATCAATCACAATGAGATGATCCATTAAATGCGTTACCCCTGTAAGAATCAGTGAAATCATGATGATAGGGGTAACGATATTAGCAACACCATCGACAAAATACCCAACGAAACCCGCTATTACTGCTGCATAAAATCCCAATACTTTCAGTACAGTTAATATCACATGACGGCCTAACCATGCTCGACAATGGTAGCATTGTATTTGCGCTGAAAACCCATTGCCACGGCTAGCAGTCACTTTCGCCAACGAAATAGGTTGATGACAATGTGGGCAGGCTATTCTTGCCATATTAAATTTACCTGAAAATAAAAAGTGCGTAAGTCTATCAAATTATCGTCAAACTTCCCGCAATAACTTATCATTAGCTTTCTACTATACTGACAGGAAGTTTTACCATGCCAAGAATTCTGTTTATTATTTGCTGTTTACTCAGTGTAATTTGCTTTTCTGGTACCAGTTATGCGGCGCAAGTTAGCCCTGAGACTGACAAAAAAATTCAACAACTACAAAAAACCATCGATACCGACATTATTTGGCTTAAAACTGCTAAAGGTGAACTTAAAGATGTCAGCGAATATCGCATCCGCAATAAAACCAACTTATTAAGAGAAGAGTTAGCAACGCTAATCAATCAACCAGACCCTGATTTAGCTTACTTGGTTCCACAAGTGAATAAGCAGCTGGTGTTTCTTGATAAAGTCGGTCAATACCTAGATGCAAGAACGGGTGAGTTAAAGCTCGCTTTAGGTGGTGATAATGATGTAGAAATCATGCGTGATATTATCAAACGTGAAGAAGATCGTGACCATTACTTGCAAGCAGAATTAGAAACGATTAATTGGGGTAAGACGCTTAACATTAACGTTGATAATGCCGAAGCTGCGTTAACTGCAGAAGTCTTACTAAGAGCTGATTATTTCGAAAGCTTAGTTACCTATACTCAAGTACAGCTTCAAGAAGCGGTTGCCGAAGCTTCTGATGCTGGCGCTGACATTACTGCTGAGCAAAAGAGCAAAGTGTCATCTTTAAAAGATCGTTTGGCAATGCACACCGCAAGCTTGAATATTGCCATCGAAATGCTTGAATCACTCGGCCAAGACACCACACAGATTAAACAAACATTATTCAGTGTCTCTGGCGATATTACTCAAGATGTTCTGAATTTTGATGTGGCTTCTAGTCTCATTGAAGAATGGATGACGATTGCGAAAAACCAAGCTTTGGAAAACGGTGCAGGCGTAACGTTTAAAGTGATTATTTTCTTGATCATTTTATTCCTAACAAGCTTAGTCGCTAAGCTCGTTCGAAAAGTGGTGCGCAAAGCCGTTAACTCATCAAAACTTAACTTCAGCATGCTATTGCAAGACTTCTTCACATCCATTTCAGGTAATGTGATTTTTGCCTTAGGTTTATTAATTGCACTGTCACAACTTGGCTTTGAATTGGCACCATTATTGGCAGGTTTTGGTATTGCGGGTGTGATTATTGGTTTTGCTTTGCAAGACACATTATCTAACTTTGCATCGGGTATGATGATCTTAATCTACCGTCCGTATGATGTTGGTGACTTGATCAATGCAGCTGGAGTAACAGGTCGTGTTAGTCATATGAGCTTGGTATCAACAACGGTTAAAACCCTAGATAACCAACGATTAATCATTCCAAATAATAAAATTTGGGGTGACACCATTAACAATATTACTGTTGAACAAGAACGCCGTGTCGATATGACGTTTGGTATTGGCTATGGCGATGATATCCCTAAAGCTGAAAAAATCCTTACCGACATTGTTATGGCTCACCCAAAGGTCAAGCAATTTCCTGAGCCTACGATTAAGCTTCATACCTTAGGTGAATCATCAGTCGACTTTGTGGTGCGCCCTTGGGCAGATCCTATCGACTACTGGGATGTATACTGGGATATCACCCGTGAAGTGAAAATGCAGTTTGACGCTCAAGGGGTTAGCATTCCATTCCCACAACGGGATGTACATATTTACCATGAAAAAGCGGCTGATTAAGCCTATTTAATTGATACAAAAAGCCCGAGTGAATAACTCGGGCTTTTTCTTTGCGCATATACAGGTGTACCACAAGCATTAATCTAGGTAAGTCATATTACCAAGCAAATGCGGACGACGACCTTTAATATCACGCATTTCAAATCGTTTACCATTTTCCATACTTTCAAAAGCAAAAGTGACTTCTGATGGCATAAAGACAGGTAACTTGAATTCAACATCGACTTTAAACGGCCTCTCACCAATAAACTGCATTAATGCCGCTAATGAACGAGCTTTTGACCACATGCCGTGAGCTAATACGCGCTCAAAACCGAAACGTTTAGACACGATAGGATGAAGGTGAATCAGATTATAATCCCCAGAGGCTTTAGCATATTTACGCCCTAAATCTTCAGGTAATGCCCAAGTTTGCACATCTTCCCATGTCATATCTGAAGCTCTAGGCGGTCTTGCTCTGCGCCCTTTGGACTCAATGCGATATAAGTAAGTTGATAATGCTTCCCACACCAATTCCTGTCCTACATACACCTTTGATACAAGCTCAAACTCAAGGCCTGCATCTGTGGTCTGACTGCTTGTCAGCTCACACTGCACATCAAACGTTTCATCGGCATTGATGGGTCTGTATAGACTAATGCTGTTCTTGAGGTGGATCATACCTAGCAATGGAAAGGTGATCGCTTTATGGGTAAAAATGCTGGCATGAAGTCTAAAAGCTAACACGTATAAAAACGTAGGAGGTAACACTTTGCCATCAAAACCAAATTGGCAAACATCAGCATATTGCTGAATTTTTTTATCACTGAGGTGAATATTACTGACCTGCACATTGATGTTTGGCAACGGTTGCTGATCCCAACCAGGCTTGCGCGATAATAATATCTTTCGATACAGAGACAGCAACGATGGCATCGAAGCTAATTCTATAGAGTAGTCGTGACTCAAGAGAGTTACCTTTTGTTTATTAACTGAAAAACGCAGTATTTAGCAAACCTAAACACTGCGTCATTAAATGTTTCAATGCTGCTATTATACATCTAGATTGATAACATCAGTCAAAAAATGCCAATTTTTACTCTTCAAATGGAAAACAACATTACATTATCGATACTCATTACAGGTCATTTTCCAACAATCGATCACATCGGCACCTGCATTTCGTAACAACTCGGGCAAGGCTTGTTGACCTACGACATGCCCAGCGCCAACAATGACGAACAAGCATTGATAATGACTATCTTGTAAAATCTCGATGATTCGTTGCGTCATCGTGTGGTTTCTTTGCCAAAGCAATTTAGTTAATAGCTCATCAGATTCTTCTGCTTGATGCTCCATAATATCTGCGAGTGCTTGATGATCGCCCGAACGCCATGCTGATATCAGCTCAAGCATCTCGCCATCGGTTGCGTTAATCGCTTCATCCAATAATTGCGCTTGAGTTTTATCTGAAAAAGAAGAAATGAGGTCGAACTGAAATTCAACACTTTCAAGCTCAAGTAATGGCTTGGCCGGATCACGAGCCACAAATGTCACATCGACGCCTGCTTCAGGTGAAAACCCCAATTCAGCAAAGCGCCCAACACCGATTTGGTTTGCCTGAAGCCAAGTAGCAAGCGGCTTCAAACCGTCGCACATGGTTTGGTTTTTACCGCAAAAAGCCGGATATAAACTCGCTATGTCGGCTTGTTTTCCTTTTGCAAAACCATACTGCTGCAATAGGTGTTGTATATTGGCTTTAGTCACATCTGCTTCAATCACTAATGCATCTGACTCGACAAAACTTTGTTCTATTTGCAAAGGTAAAGGATAAAAGTCGGCTTTGCCAATATGAATAGAGCCCAATAAGTATATTTGTTTATTTTGATAACTGGCTTTGAAGAAAGGTGGTTTATCAGTTTCTGCTGCACTCGCATTAACAGATAAAGCTAACGCAAGTACAACCCCAACGAAAATGAATCTAAGCCTCGTTAATAATGTTGCGGTGATTTTTAACGGTAATTCACTTGTTAGTCCCATGCCAGCCCCTTATAATTTAACTTAATTTTTATGATGTAATGAGGCTATCATGCCGTATACCCAAGTTATCCAGCAATTAAAAGAAAGTCTGCAAACAGGATATCGTCAAGCCATTGATGCCGATAAAAGACTCGACGAACTGCGCCAAGCTGGCCATGGTAAGTTTGTTGCAATCTTCACTGAAGAACAAGGCTTTACCCAAAAAAGTAATCGCTTTTTACCTTATGTTCAAGAGCTCGCAAATGAACTTGAAGAGCTTCAAGGTCTCAGCCATATACCTCCAGAAATGTTAGAAGCTCATGTAAAAAAAATTGGCGCATTACTGCAAACTTTGCATTTGTTTAAACAAAATACTAAGTAGCACCTACCACTTGTTAAAAACGCAGCCCACGGGCTGCGTTTTAGTATCAATCAACTCCGCTTTGGTATTTTCACATTTAAACAATCCACTCCTTTGAAGAATGAGCTTGAATAGATTTCAAGTTTATCTGTTAGTTTTGTGCATACATATGTTATCAAAGACATATTTTTGTCATTTTTCTGCCATAGACTGATGGAAAAAAATCCAATGGAACTGATGTAATGAGTGTTATAGATTTAGAAAAAGAACTCGAAAAAATAATATATAAACAATCTATCAATGCCATCTTTCAGCCTATTTTCAACATATCAACTCAAAAGGTTCATGGTTTTGAAGCGTTAAGCCGAGGGCCAGAACATAGCCCGCTTTATTCTCCAGTACCTTTATTTAAAACTGCAGAACATCTCAATAAACTCAGTGAATTAGAAACACTCTGCCGCAGTATTTCTATTAATGCTTTTAAAGCGTGTCAGCTTAAAGGTAAGTTGTTTATCAACATCTCGCCAAAAGCGCTACTCGATCCTGACCATCCTAAAGGGCTAACCCTGCAGCTGATTAAACAAATGGGGCTAAAGCCTGAAGATGTGGTTATCGAACTATCAGAGCAATACCCAGCCGATGATATTGATTTATTAAAGGACTGTTTGAACCACTATCGCAATCAGGGCTTTCTCACAGCAATTGATGACTTAGGCGCAGGGTACTCAGGATTACGCTTATGGTCTGAACTGTCTCCTGATTATGTCAAAATCGATCGCCATTTTATTCATCAAATTGACAGCACGGCAGTAAAGCAAGAATTTGTGCGCTCGATTGTGGAGCTTTGTCAAAATCTGACTTGCAAAGTCATTGCAGAGGGAATCGAAACCCCAGAAGAGTTAACCATGTTAAAGCAGTTAGGGGTAACTTATTGCCAAGGTTATTTATTGGGTAGACCCAACATTAAACCCAATACGCACATGGACTCAAACTTGGTGAGCATGCCTTTGCCGCCGCAAACACGTTATTGCGAAACAGCTGAAAGTTTATGTTCATCAGCCAATATCGCGCCACCTGAGACAAAACTGAAGCAACTCAGTGAGCAATTTATTGCTCAACCAGCACTGCAAGCAATTGTCATCGCTCAACATGGCCATCCTGAAGGCATCGTCAGTCGCAATCATATTCTGGAATTATTTAGCACACCCTATGGCCGAGCCCTTCATGAAAACCATCCGGCGAGTGCAGTAATGGACAGACAAGTATTGCAGATTGATGCAAGTGAACCTTTGTCAGCGGTAAGCCAACTGCTAACCTCTGAAACCGCCACTACCGTTGCACAACAATTTATTATATTACGACATGATAAATTAATCGGGATTGGCCACACCAAAGATCTATTACAACGCATAACCGAACATAGAATTAAAGTCGCTAGACATGCTAACCCGCTTAGCAACTTACCTGGAAATGTTCCTATTCAAGAAGAGTTAAAACGCTTACGATCCCAGAAAAAGCCATTTTACTTAGCGTATTTCGATTTATGCCACTTTAAACCTTATAACGATATTTATGGTTTCTCACGAGGTGATGAAGTCATCATGCAAGTGGCTAACTTACTAAGTCATCATCAAAATGAACGCTGCTTTGTCGGCCACATAGGCGGAGATGACTTCGTGATGATTTGCACTTGCCAAGATGCACTCACTCACGGTAAAGCCATCGTAGAACACTTTGAACAAAGTAAACGCACTTTTTATTCAGCAGAACATTGGCAAACTCAAACGATGCATGCCAAAGATCGCCAAGGTAATATGGTCGATCACCCTTTAATTTCACTATGTGTTGGTGTACTACCACCTGCGATGACCCATGATACAACGGATCATGAATTATCAATGCTCAGTGCTGAAGCCAAAAAACAGGCTAAATATGTACAAAGTAAGGTTTTCACCTTAGATGATAGGCAACAAAAAACGGCTTAATAAGCCGTTTTTATTGTATTGATTGAAGCTATCTCAATGGCGCGATTTATAGCACTGGCTCTACGGTTTTCTTTAACCAATCTTTCAACATACGAGTTTCATACTCAAATGGTCGTTGATTTCTTGTAGAATTAGCACCGTACATGAAGTTCATGTCAACTAGCTTTTCATCTCCGGCAATAACAACGTTATCGCCTTCAGTGATACGGTAAGTAAACGTCATTCTAGGTGGGTACAAATCTTTAACGATTCGTAATTCATTAGCAGACGTAGCCCCGAACGTTGGTCTTAAGTCGCCTGCTAAGTCCACATCTGAAACTACCATTTCGAGTTTCTGATTTGGCTTGAGTATCTTCTCAGCTTCTTTATTGATATTTTTAGTTATGGTATCAAAAAAGCGTTGTTCAAAGCGCGACTTAACTTCTGTAGCCGTTTTTAAATCACGATAATTTTTAGGCTCTTGCCATTCAACTTTAACGATGCCCTCTTCTGTGACTGGGTTTTCAATCACTTCTTCATCAGCGATAGCAACATTACACATTAGTGCGCCTGCAATAAGTAAATGTTTAACTTTCATATATAGTCTCCTGGCAGTGAATTTGTCGCAATGTATTCATTGCATCTCAATATAATAAGCCCAACCTGTATATAAGCTTAACGCAAAGCGACTTCCTTTGCTGTAAGACATTCACCTTTATACAAGCAAGTAAAATAGGGATAAATATTATTAGCTGCTTTTTTGTTCAGCTTTTGTTCAGTCAGTGATTGCTAATATACATCCCAAGCAAACGTACTGCATCATATCAACCCCATTAGATGATTGCGTCACTGCCATTAACGCTCAAGGAATTAGCGCAACAATAAACCTACGAGTTTTAACTGGAGTAATACTATGAACTACATCACTATGAACAACGCTAAAGTAACTATGACTAAGAAAATAACCCTTGCTGCGACCTTTTTCGTCACAATGGCATTATCTTCTTCAAGCTTTGCTCATCAATTTGATGTCGATGCAGAAGGCCAACAAGCGATTCAAGAACATCACCAGTTAATGAACCAGCACATGGCTTCGGCAGAACAAGAGTATACCGCTGAACTTGAACGAGACTTTAATCAGCAGCTTGAAACTGCAGAGCATAACTTCATGGAAAAAAAATGCGCTAATCGTGGATTAGACTTTGATGACGAATCTGAAGTGTGTGAAGGCTAAACCTTAAAGGTTAGTTACCGATATGAAAATGCAGCCTAATGGCTGCATTTTAGGTTTTCTGAACGTTAAAATGGAAATAATGCACTGAGTTTTGGATAGTTCTTTTTAAGATCTTTCTTCTTGGTACTAAACTTTTTACCCTGGGGAGTATGCTGCCCGGAAGGAACAAAAGGTAATTCATTACCTGTTCTGTCTTCATAGAGTTGCCCTGCTATCAAGTCAAAGTCCTCAATAAAAGGGTATGCATAATCATCTTTTGTTGGCCACAAAGTCAGCTCTCCTAAACAATCGGGATCAGCAATCACCTTGTTATACCAGTCTTCACCCAGAGAAAGTAAAAAGCCTCTAAACTCTGCGAAAGCATAATCAGAATCACAACCTGTGATAATGTACGCCGCTCCCCATATATTCCAATGATAACTACGGCGCATCTGCTGTCCGAACATTTTATCAAATGCGGCTAATGCGTCATCATCAAGCTCGGTTAGCTTAGCCGTCAGTTCACTGTGGCACTGCTGCTCTGATTGTTGCGGCTCAGTACGCGTCACTAAGTCCCAAAATTCAGCTTCTGTCATGTCACTTTTCCTAATCTTTTTGGAAACTATTCACCAAAATATCTCAACTCGCGTTATTCTACACCACAACGAACTCATTGCTTTACTATCAATAACAATACCTCATGAATAAATTCAGTACCGTTAACAATCCGCTCCCTCGCAGACTTATCATATTGATGGCATTTTACGTCTTATTGTCTATTCTGGCTTTGCTACGTTCATACGCCATTCAAGGAATCGATCTGTTTACGATTGGCGTAATACCAGTACTATTTGGACTCGTTAAACGCACTCACTGGGCCAGTTTAGTGTTAAAAATATACCTCGCAATCCAAACATTGGCGATGTTAGCTTTATCCACAACAGCTATTATTGCCTATCAAATCACCCCTGAAGATGTAAAAGTCGAATTCAACGGAGTGAGTATACCTGTACCGGCTATTGCACTGAGCGCTGTGCTCATTTTGGGGTACCAATATTGGGTCGCGTTTAGCCAAAAAACCACGCAGTATTTGAAACCTGATTGTTAATGTCTTGTGCAAGAATAGCTATATTCACGTAGAAGCTTAAGGTAAAATGTGCCCATAAGACGCATTTATAATAAATAAGAAGAAGTCATTTATGGGCCACCTATCCCCCAGTGAACTATCAATTTTATTGCTAGAGCCTTCAGATACTCAGCGTAAAATTATCACCGCACGCCTACAACAAGAAGGTGTAAATAGCATTCAAACTGCATCAAGTATCACTGATGCAAAAGACATTATCTCAAGACACACTCCAGATTTAGTCATCAGCGCTTTACACTTTTCAGATGGCGAAGCGACCGACTTGCTCAGTTTCATCAAGCAAAGCACTCAATTTAATGACATTCAATTTATGCTGGTTTCTAGTGAGTGTCGACGCGAACAACTTGAAGTGTTCAGGCAATCAGGGGTCGTCGCCATTCTACCGAAACCATTCGATGCCGATCACCTAGCGACTGCGCTCAATTCAACCATCGATTTAATCAGCAACGATGAACTGGATTTAAGTCATTTTGATGTACAAGATATTCGTACATTGGTGGTCGATGATAGCCGAATGGCACGTAATGTCATTAAGCGAACCATTGGCAACTTAGGCATTAGAATCATTAGCGAAGCTGAAGATGGGGCGCAAGCAATAGAACTCATGCAGCAACAGATGTTTGACCTAGTCATCACAGACTACAACATGCCGAGTGTCGACGGTCTAGCACTGACCCAATATATTCGCAACGAAAGTCAGCAATCCCATATCCCAATATTAATGGTCTCATCTGAAGCCAATGATACACATCTTAGTAATGTATCAAGTGCAGGAGTGAATGCACTTTGCGATAAACCTTTTGAGCCTAAACTGGTTAAGCAGCTGCTGTATCAACTATTAGAAGATTAATTTTACTGTGGCACTCGTCATTTTCGCCCCAAAAGCTGGGCAAAGGGGTCATTTACGTCGTAAATGTCACCAAAATGCCCTATTGCTACACATTTATCAGATAAAATGCTTTCAAAGCCCCATGGCTTATGGCATGTTAATCTAGTTTTAAATAAACACATCTATGGAAAGCAGAGAATATCAACATGAACAAAAGTGAATTAATTGCAAAAATTGCAGAAAATGCTGAGTTAACTAAAGCAGAAGCTGGCCGCGCACTAAAGTCTTTTGAAGAAGCTGTTACTGAAGCCATGAAAAATGGTGACAAAATTTCTATCGTAGGTTTTGGTTCTTTTGAAACCTCTGTACGCGCAGCTCGTACTGGCCGCAACCCACAGACTGGCAAAGAAATTCAAATTGCTGAAGCGACTGTACCAAAGTTCAAAGCGGGTAAAACATTAAAAGATAGCGTTAACTAAGATTAACTGCTTGAAAATAAAACCTCCACTTCGGAGGTTTTTTTATGTCTATTGATCACCTTTCTATTATAAATTCGCCTCAAAACTGCACAAAAAAAGTGCACCCCTGCCTCAATACCATGCAACATTTTTGCTACATCATAGTGCGAGAGAACATAAACCCTTAATAGTAAAGCATTTATAAACATGGCACATCATTAGCAATAACTCATACAGATGAAATCAACATTGAACCTTGCTGCCCGATAATCAAGCAACAGGTGAAATGAATAATAAAAACTTTGAGGGAATGAAAATGAAAAAAACCTTATATAAAGCTATTGCGCTATCTACAGGCTTATTATTATCTGGTTCTGCATTAGCAGAAGTCACCGGTAATATCGGCGCGACGTCAAACTACCTATGGCGTGGTGTAAGCCAAACTGATAACGGTGCAGCTGTACAGGGTGGTATTGATTATGCCGCTGATTCAGGCTTTTATGTCGGTGGTTGGGCTTCAAACGTTGATTTTGGTGATGGCACAAGTTACGAGTTAGATATTTACGCAGGTTACGGCGGTAATATCACTGAAGATTTAAGCTACGATATTAACTACCTTTACTATGCCTACCCAGATTCTCCTGGTAGTGTTGATTTTGGTGAAGTCACTGTTGGTTTAGCTTGGAAATGGTTAGATGTTTCTTATTCACACACTGTCAATGGCGGCGATGATATTGCTTCTGATCCACTTGATTCAAAAGACATGATGTATGCACAAGCTAACCTCACATTCCCACTAACTGAATCACTGTCTTTAGGCGTGCATTACGGTTATTCAGATGGCGATATCATTACTAGCTGGTATGGTACTGATAGCTACTCAGAATACAATGTATCGTTAAGCTCTGATACTGATTACGGTACTGTTTCATTTACTGCATCTGATACAGATTTAGATGATGACGACGCAAAAATTGTACTAGGCTACTCGTACAGCTTTGGTTTATAAGCCATAGTCATTCAATCTGGCACCAATGCGAACTAGCTTAGGTCGGCATCGTGCCAATTGTTACACCTCAAACGCCACTCTAATGAGTGGCGTTTTTGTGTGTCAAAGAAACTTTTTGATAACTGCGTTAAGCAAAAAAATAAATAACTGCTACATTGAATTTATAGGAGTAAGTAAACCTTTGGGTGCAATTTGAATGCATATTCTTCGTGGTTGTTTTACAAGAATATCGCAAGCTTCAGCGCTCAATACCCATGATATCAAAGCACGGCTAAAGGCTACCTTTGATATTTACAGCTTATTTGTCACACAGGGACACCACAAATAAGCATGAAATAGAGGGTAGAATAATGGCTAATATTACTGAAAGCATTCCTAACGATACAGAAATCGACGCAATGGTATCACCAAGAAATAAACGTTCAGCTGAAATTATTGAACGAAAACGTCAAGTTAAACGACGCTTAGATGACTATCTTGAACAAGCAGAATTACGTAAAAGTTTAGGTGACGACTTAGAAGATGATTTTTAAACTTCATTTAACCTTACTCAGCTTGCCAAATTAATCCCACGACTTAAGGTAATACGCTAAGCCTGCGCACTCCAGATATACTGTGCAAGTCGGATACTTCTGCTCACCACATTCAGTGATAACCAGTGCATTGCCGCCCCTATCAGCCGTTTGACCTCTTAAATCGTTTTTCAATGCGCTAAGACTTGGAATCGGGTAACGCAAATGATCTGCCGACACACTGCAAAAAGAAGTAAAAACTTCACCTAATGGGTCGTTTTCGTGACTATAAAGTTCACTTGGTGAATACAAATCAACGGTTGAAGCCTCAACCTTAGCGACTACATACTCTTCTGCATTGGTGCGAAATTTAACGCCATTACAACCAGCAAGCACGACACTCAGCAAACAGATTGTATATACGCTTATAATGTTATCTATCTTCATAAAATCCCTTTTTGTTGGCATACACATCCCAGTATATGCCTAATCCATTTTTTATCCTTGCGCATTTAACTGCTTTTGTTTAGCAAAGTATTCACGGGTTAGTGCAAATACCACAGGGCTTAACAATGCTAATGCAATCAAGTTTGGAATAGCCATCATGGCATTTAATGTATCTGCAAGTAACCAAATAAACTCAAGCGAACTCACAGCACCAATCGGTACCACTAAGGTCCAAATTAATCTAAATGGCTTAACGACTTTATCACCAAATAAATACTGCATGCATTTTTCACTGTAAAAGCTCCAACCTAGGATGGTCGTAAAAGCAAATACAGCTAATGCAACGGCAACAATATAATTACCCATAGGCAGTGCATGTGAAAACGCAAAAGATGTTAACGCAGCGCCTGTTTCACCCGAAGTCCATGCTCCCGATACAATAATAGCCAAACCGGTAATCGAACAAACAATAATCGTATCGATAAACGTACCTAACATCGCCACTAAGCCTTGTTTAACAGGCTCATTGGTTTGCGCAGCAGCATGGGCAATAGGCGCACTACCTAAGCCTGCTTCATTTGAGAACACACCACGAGCGACACCAAAACGAATAGCAGCCCACACAGCGGCACCAGCAAAACCACCTTGGGCAGCAACAGGGTTAAATGCACTATGAATAATCAACTGAAATGCGGCTGGTACTTGGTCAGCATAAACAACTAACACGGCTAAGCCAGCTGTAATATAAAATAGGGTCATTAAAGGGACAAGTTTACCGGCAACGTCTGCGATGCGTTTGATACCGCCCATCAATACAGCACCCACAAGCACCATCAGCACTAAACCAGTAATCCAGTTAGGCACACCAAAGTTGCTGCTCATTGCGTCAGCAACTGAGTTGGTTTGCACAGTGTTACCTATACCAAAACCAGCAAGCGAGCCTAAAAGCGCAAATAACGTGCCTAACCAAGCCCATTTGCTGCCTAAACCATTCTTGATGTAATACATGGGACCGCCCACATGATTACCATTTCCATCTTTTTCACGAAATTTAACCGCTAAGACAGCTTCTGCAAACTTGGTAGCCATACCGACTAACGCCGTACACCACATCCAAAATAACGCGCCTGGTCCACCAAGAAATATCGCGGTTGCAACACCGGCAATATTACCTGTACCAATGGTTGCCGAAAGTGAAGTCATTAAAGCGTTAAACGGACTAATTTCACCTTTATGTTTATCGTCGGATGAATCTCGACCAGACCACAATAACTTAAAGCCTGTGCCTAATTTTAGGATTGGCATTAATTTCAGTCCGATAGACAGAAATAATCCCACTCCTAAAATCATCACTAACATGGGGACGCCCCACACTATGCCATTAACTGTATTTACAAATGCCGTCACTTGTTCCATTGAAAACCTCATAATGCGTTAATTATTTCTTGTTATTATTTTTAGCTGTTTCTCTTTTGATTCATCCGCTATTTCACTCAATAGGGCTAAGTCATTTAAAGAAAAATTAAGATTACCTGCATTACACACAAATTGGAAACATCATCATTAAAAGCAAAGGTATTAAATGCAATAATCTCAATAAATCAGTCAATTGATTAGGCTAAATAAATAAAAAAGGCACTACTAATATTGTAGTGCCTTCACAGTTTGGTATTTATATCGCCCTAGAAATATCAAGCAATGCAATAAAACTTAAACCCATTCAATCCAAAATCAACTTTAAGCTATCTAAGCCTTGTTGTAAGTCATTGCCTATAATCGTTTCAAAATCCATGAACAAAAACATCAAATTCATCGGATAATCGAGATGCCCTTTAAACCCCCAATTAAGTCGAGTTTGATTGTCTGACAAGGATTCAGTGGTCATATATGCTGGCTCAGTTGCTTCAAAAGGGCTTAAAAATCTAAGTTCGAAATCAATCCTCTCTCCCTCAACAATCGCCATTATCTCTTGTTCACCGACGCCAACATCTGGATTATCACTTGCCCAAGCTGACACAAATCCAACCGTTGCATCTGTCCCACGATAGGTTTTTTCCATATCGGGATCCATTTGTGCCCATTTACTAAAATTATTTTGATTCTTGAGGTGTTTTACATAATCAAACACAATCGCTTTAGGTTGGTTAATCACAATTGTTCGCTCAACTGAGTAATCTTTTTTGATAAAGATCGCCGCGATAAATGGGATTGCAATTATGATAGCAACAACTAGGAGTATTTTTTTTATCATGGTGTTTTTCCTAATTAAAGTAATGATTAAGTATATCAATCATTCCTGACACCACAATTTTATTTTAACATAATAGCAACACTACTTTTTGCAAAGAGACTCATAGCAAGACTGACACACACAAGCTTTTCCCCTCAATTGCGCTTTAACAGCAGCAGAAATGGTGCCACGAGCTGAAAGAGAAAGACACCAACACGCCTCAATAGATAAACCTTTGCTGACAGCACAAGCATTTGGCTTATTGCAGATAGGACAAATTAAAGGTTCAACAACATTAGCTTGACTCAGTGATATCCCCTCTTGAGTTACTTGTTCTTGAGGATGATAGATTTCAACAATTTGTGTCTTCACAGGATTAACTCGATAGTAGGAATATTAACGATTGGTTCGCAGGCAACGCTAGATGTATAAGCAAGGGTAATGCGATACAACTTTCTATGATATTCATTTTATGATTGATGACAAAATAGAGTGTGATACTACACTATAAAAATAGCACAGTAGATAATAATGCAGCTCATATAATCCTCTGCCTTGAGTAGAGGTGATGCCTCAACCAAATACGTTTTATTATGCTACTGTACTGCGTTGCCATTTATTCAGCGTTTCTACTTTCCCAATGACTTTCCCAATGACTTTTCCAATCAGGCTTACTGACTAGCCTCAGGGAAATTAGGATAAGCCTTTTCGCCTAAAAGTACATTTTGAGGCTTTTTGCCATAATAACCATCATGTTGATGAAAACTGGCTTTCGTTTGCTCTATCTTTCCTTTAAAGCGCGGATCTTGAGGTCGTTCCTGGGCATTAATGTATGCAGCTACATCCCAAGCCTCTTGGACTGAAAGCTGAATACTCTTTCCTAATGGCATATTCTCATAAATAAAGTTAGCCGCTGTATTCACTCGATGCATACCTGCTCCCCAGTTATAGCTCTGCGGCCCCCATAATGGCGGAAGAGCACTTACTTTTGCCATCTTTACTCCTTGACCATCTTGACCATGGCAAGCCTGACAATGTGCAAGATAGACTGAGTTACCTCGCTCTATTGAGTAGGGTTTTTCCGGCTTATCTAACTTAGGAAAGCCGCGACCAGGCAGCATCGTTAACGCTTTTTGATCAAGCTTCGCGCTAATAACCTCAGGTAATGGAAACTCAGGACGATTACCTCCTTTTAGCAACTCAGCATCTGACAATACTGGTACATCACCAGTAAGATTAAATTGATTCATCAAGCCACTCATCGCTAACCAATATGAATAAGCCGACAGAGCAACTAACACATCGCTACCTGATTCAGGGGCTTTGCCATTCATTGAGTAAGTAAAACAACCTTGAATACGCTCCTGATAGCTATTCACTTTGTCATTTTTTTTACGATAGGCAGGATAGGCCATATAAGCCGCCCAAAGTGGCGAAGCATTCGCTTTATTTCCGGCGTTCATATGGCAATTTACACAGTTCAATTCATTGCCAACATACTGATTGCGCATTTGCTGACTATTCACAAACAACTGATACCCCTTTGTGACTTTGTCGCCAAACTCCCCTTTAGGAATCGCAGATAACGCACTCGGTGTTAAATATTGGGCATTAGCATCTTTTGGAACAGAAGGAAGTTGAGCTTGTCTATCGGGTAATTCCGTCGCTGATAATCCCATACTGAGCAACACACCAGCCACCGAAAAGTAATATAGCTTCATAGTATGTCCTTATTTCTGAGCCGAAAAGTATTGAGTTAATGCATCAATTTCTGCAGCGGTGAGCTTTTTAGCAATATTGCCCATCATGTTGTCAACATCCCCTGTACGGGTGCCTTTTTGCCATGCCAATAATTGATTTTTAAAGTAGGTGGGTTCTTGGCCAGCTAACCGCGGAAATTGACCTGCACCAATACCTGACGGACCGTGGCAACTGGTACATGCTGGGATCTCCCGCTCCCAATCACCTTGAAAAGCCAGTTTCTCGCCTATATCGCTAATGACAAATTTATCGCCTCGATACTGCAAACTAATTGCTGCGACTGGTTTTGCAGCAAAAAAATCTGAGACTAATTTAATGGTATCGCCCTGCACCGTCATAGCCATTGCCATCATCGTCGGATTTTGACGTTTACCAGACTGAAAATGAGAAAGTTGCTGGGCCATATAGTCACTAGAAAGGCCTGCTAATCTAGGGCCTGCTACCCCCAAACCTTCACCGTTTACGCCATGACAACTTAGGCATACTTGAGCCGCTGCTGGTACGGTTTCAAGGAGCTCTTTAGGTGAAGCTTCAGGAATACTGGCTGAAACACTAAGGCTTAACGTACTGCCAATTAGCGCCATCCAAAGCCTAGATACACTATAGTTTGCACTTTGTGCCCATTGCGAAGTAACTGTATCGGTGGAACGCCATGAGTGAACTTTGGAAAACCAGAGATTTTTATTCATATATCAGCCTTTTGTGAATAATCCATTTCCTATGCTTTACTCAATATAGTCAATAAAAGAACAGTTAGGTAGGTTGTTTTTTATACAAAAGCAAGATGCAGTTAATTAAGTTCATACTGCTGAATTTTTTCATTAATAATGACTTGGTTTACTGCGATATCTCAAAAACATTAAAGAAAATAACCCACTTGGGTAGCACAAAGCTCAACCACTGCATTACTGTCCCCAACAAAAAAGGCTTACTTCATTTAGAAATAAGCCTTTCATTTACACTAACCATAAGGTGAACAAGCAATTAAAAGTTACTCTTGCAGTAAATCCTTACAAATCTGTACCAGATCGGATTGAACGGCTGCCGCTGTGACTTCTCTGCCAGCACCAGGACCACGAATAATTAGAGGATTACCTTGATAAAACGCACTTCGTATAACAAAAACGTTATCACCAGGGGTTAAATTGGCATAAGGATGATTTGCATCGACCCATTGGATACCTACTTCAGCATGCATTTTGCCATCAACCTTGTCCAAAGAGGCGACATAACGAAGCACTTTATTTTGCTCTGCCGCTGTAGTGAACTGCTGCAACATACTCTGATCAAGTTCCGTGATTCGTGCTAAAAAATCATCTAAAGATAAGTCTGCCAATGCAGCAGGCACCAGTGAGTTTAAGACAATATCCTCTAATTCAATTTCAAAGCCAATCTCACGAGCTAAAATCAATAGCTTACGTTGCATGTCACGACCAGAAAGATCGTCACGTGGATCGGGCTCGGTAATCCCTAACCCTCTTGCCTCAATCACCAATTCTGAAAAAGATTTTTGACCATCATAATGCTCAAACAACCAACACAAAGTGCCTGAGAAAATACCGCCAACCGCCTCAATACTATCACCACTATTACGTAAATCATTCAGGGCGTGTTGTATTGGTAAACCTGCACCACAACTTGCGTTATAACGCCAAAATAGTCTGCGGTTACTCAGCTGTTGTTTCAACTCTCGGTAAAATGGTAATGGCCCTGAACCTGCAAGTTTATTAGCACTAACAACATGAATTCCACGGGCAAATAATTCAGGGTATTGTAAAGTTAAACTGGCGCTGGCACTGATGTCTAGCACGACTAACTCATCACAATCGAGATGCTCTAGTTGCTCGAATAGACTCGTATAATCCCAAGGTTTAGCAGTCGTATCAAACTTATCTTGCCATTGAGTAAGATCAATTCCGTCAGGGCAGATAAGCGCTTCTTTAGAGCTCAGTAATCCCACTAATTGCACAGTGGCTTCAAGCTCACGGTTAAGTGCTGTTGAAGATCGTTGGAATAAATCAATCCAAGCTTCACCGATATTACCGACTCCCAACAGCAGCACGCCAATACGCATGCGTGGACCTGCGCAGCGGCGATGCACTTTTTGAGTGAGTAAGCTCACCTGAGATTTTGGCACTAAGGTCACTAAGCTTAAATCATCTTGATAAAGCGGTTTTGCATCACGACTGAGTAAGCGAGCAAAACTGCGACGATAGTGCTCGGCATCAGCGCTAACCAAGGCGACTAATCCAAGTTCATCGCTCACATGAATATCACTGACATTAAGCGCTTGGGCGTGTAATTCAAGTAAGGTGTGCACTTGCTTTTGATTTTCAACAGTAAAAGCAAGTTCAACTTTATGGTGGGCAGATGTCCAATGAGCTAAAGGAAGGATCCCCTGTTGCGCTAATAATTCAATCAGGTTCTCTGTTGGTGATTGCAGCTTAATTTTAAACAGTACGACCTCATTTAAACTCGTTACAACCGGCGCACTTGCCGAAGAGCTTTGCGGCGCAATCAAGGTAAAATCAGTATGAGATGCATAGCTAGAACGAACAGCCAAACTGACATTGGTATCAAATAACGGTTGTAATGTCCTGCTGTGAAGGACAGGAGAACCTAAATGAGCCAATCTATCCGCTTCCGCCAATGACATACTATTGAGTAACTTGGCATCATTGATTTTATTCGGGTCTGCATTAAACACCCCTTCAACATCAGTCCAAATAGTTACTCGTTCTATATCTGCTAAGCTCGCAATTAAGGTTGCGCTGTAATCAGAGCCATTTCGTCCAAGTAACAGAGTATCACCTTGCTGGTTAGCGCAAATAAAACCAGTAATGACTAATCGCTCATTGGGATGTGCTTCAAGCAGTGCTTGCACTTTTTCACGTGATTGCGCTAATCGAATATTAGGAACTAAGCCTTCGTCAGCAACGAGAATTGAACAAGCATCAACATTGATTGCAGCAACACCTGATTCACGTAAAAGCGCAGCCATTAAGCGCGCAGACCAACGTTCACCAAAGCTGAGCACTTGGTTTAATTCGAATTCATTGCGCTGTTCAAGTGATAACAGGCTGATCAGTTGCGCCTTATCCGTTGATAGACGCTCACGTAAATCTCGGGCTTGTTCGTTAGAGAGCAGCTGCTCAATTAAGTTTTGCTGGTAGCTGATGAGAACTTGTAATTCTTCTTGCCATAATTCGCCCGTTTCCCGAAGCGACAACAGCTTGTATAAAAAGTTAGTGCTTTTTCCCGCAGCTGACACGACGACAAGATCGTCGCAGTTTCCATGAGTCAACAAAATATGGGCGACACGGCGATAACAATCTGCATCAGCAAGACTTGAACCACCAAACTTATGTAAATGACTGCGGGTCATTTTGTACTCCTTAAACCACTAAACTTTTGTGCAAAACGCTGACTGACAAGGAACTATAATGCGGCAACTGCTGCGAGCCCGGCATTGATGTCATTCACTAAATCTTCTGCGTCTTCAATCCCGACAGATAGTCTCAGTAATGTATCTTTAATACCAGCCTCATAACGTGCTTCAGGCACCATTGCTCTGTGGGTCATTGTTGCTGGGACGGCAACTAAGCTTTCCACTCCGCCTAAGCTTTCAGCAACACTGAAAATCGATAATGCATTTAAAAAGGCAACCACTTCTGCTTCGCCACCTTTAAGCTCAAAACTTAACATAGCACCAAAGCCTTTTTGCTGTTTGGCAGCAATATCGTGACCTGGATGGTCTTTTAAACCGGGATAGTACACTTTTTCAACGACATCACTAGATTGCAGCACGTCAATCACACGCTGAGCATTAGTTTGGTGCTCACGGATCCGCACGGCTAAAGTTCTAATACCACGCAGTGTTAAGTAACTGTCAAATGCAGAACCTGTTAGCCCTAAGGTATTTGACCACCAATGTAATAGCTCACCAAGCTCTGCATCTTTAGCGACAACGGCGCCGCCAACAACATCACTGTGGCCATTAATGTATTTAGTCGTTGAGTGCATCACGATATCAGCACCAAGTTCTAATGGCTGCTGTAAAATTGGAGATAAAAAAGTATTGTCGACAACAACAAGTGCATCAACAGCATGGCTTGCTTCAACGATGGCTTTAATATCCACAACTCGCAAAAGTGGGTTCGAAGGTGTTTCTAACCAGACCATTTTAGGCTTTTGCGCTATCGCTTCAGTGAGTGCTTTCTCGTCAGTTTGATCAACAACCAATAATTTAAATTGGCCTTTGTTGGCAAGATTTGTGAACAGTCGGTAACTACCACCATAACAATCATGCGGTACCACGATTAAGTCATCAGGCCCAAGTAAACTGGTCACTAAGGTAATCGCGGCCATTCCTGTACAAGTTACAATCCCTGTCGCGCCATTTTCTAGTTTAGCGATTGCCTCTCCTAGTACACAACGAGTCGGATTACCTGAGCGGCTATAGTCGAATTCCCTTGGGTTGGTGTGTCCATCAAATGAATAATTTGTTGAAAGATAAATCGGCGGGACTACCGCGCCATACTGAGTATCAGATTCGATACCTTGGCGAACTGCTAATGTAGCTGCGCGATGTTTTTTCATTGTAAGCTCCTCAAGATTGACACACTATAGAGTACACACCGTAGAGATGTCTAGATGGCTAAATGTACCTAAGCAAAGTTAGATCGTCAACACATATTAGACGTTTAGACGTCTAAACATAAAGAAATCTATTTGCATTCGTTATAGAATAGCAGCAATAATTTGACTGTAATAAATAAGCAGTTAAAATCTGCCACGAATCTATCGTATAAAGGTGAGTTAATGACTGAATGGAATGGCGACTATATCAGCCCATATGCCGAACATGGCAAAAAAAACGAACAAGTTAAAAAAATTACGGTATCCATTCCGTTAAAAGTGCTTAAAGTACTAACTGATGAGCGTACTCGTCGTCAGGTGAATAACTTACGTCATGCCACTAACAGTGAACTATTATGTGAAGCATTTTTGCACGCATATACTGGTCAACCACTCCCTAACGATGAAGATTTATCTAAAGAAGGCCCAGATAGCATTCCAAGTGAGGCTAAAGCTCTCATGGATAAAATGGGCATCGAGTGGGAAGATTTAGACGAATAACCGCTATTGAGCTTACTTTTATGTAAGCTCAATTTTATTCTGCATTTCTATTCGCATAAATTTGTCGCACCAAATTTGCACCGACCTTAATTAAGTCAACGAGCACAGAATGGCATTTATCGATCCGCAAACCTTGATGCTTGCATCGGTTATCATATTTCTGGGCGCACTAACTCAGGGGCTAATAGGTTTTGGCTTAGCTGTGGTCGCCAGTCCACTGCTTTACATTATTGACCCTCAACTTGTTCCTGTTCCAGTTATTGCATGTGGATTTTCCATTGCATTAATAACGTTATTGCGAGAGCGAACCCCGCTCAAGTTTAATGGCTTACAATACGCCTTGCTCGGTCGAGTCCCTGGTGGTTTTCTTGGTGCTGGATTATTAATTTTTGCCCCACAAGCAGTATTAGGGCTAGCGATAGCCTTTATTGTGGCTGCTGCAGTCATTCTTAGCATCTATAAAATTACCGCACCAGTAAATAAGATCACTTTGTTTATAGCAGGGGTTTTATCAGGAGTATTTGGCAATATCGCTGCAATTGGTGGCCCACCTCTAGCAATATTACTTGCCGGAAAAGACGCACCACAGTTTCGTGCAGCCTTATCTATATTTTTTGTCTTTAGTTCTATGATTGCGATGTTAATACTCATTGTGGCGGGACTCGTTGAGCTAAAACATATTTGGCTTTCATTGATGTTATTGCCGTCGGTGTTTTTGGGTAGCCTAGTGGCAGGAAAGCTAACCAATAAAGTCGACAAAGAAAAAACCAGAATGGCAACATTAGTGCTGTGTGGCCTGAGTGCGATCGTGCTAACAATTAAGTCAACGTTAGCTTTATCTATCAGTTAATCACGCCATAATTAAAGTCGCTGACGATCTGCTAAGTCAACACTCAAAAGTGGTAAGAGGTTTGTAATACTGCCCCTACGGCGTCATCTTCACCATAGCTACCACTCATGTCTAACTTAAATGCTTGCCCAATCGCAAAACCTGTACCAAATGAATATATATCAACACTGTTGTCTTTTAAGTCATGTCGATAACCCATTCTCAACGAGAGCCAATCAGTGGCTTTTAGCTCACCGCCTACACGCCAATACTGCACAGGATCAAACTCTTTAAATCGGGTTTGGTCGACTAAATCAATATCTGTGGTCAAGGTTACCGATGACCAATCGTAGGCAGCGCCTGCGGTAATTAATGGTTCCACTTGGTAGTGAAACTCTCGTCCTTGCGCTTCAACCGTTTTGACGGTTTGACTGAATAAGTTTCTGGCAGATAGCCCAATAGTTAATTTTTCAATAGGTTCAAATGCGACACCAACGTCCAAATTAAAGAGATTTTCATCGTTACGATATTTGTCGTCATCAAAATCATCAGCGTCGAAATTGTTAGCATTAACTGAGTAATGGTAAGTATCAATTCGTTGAAACTTCGGTGAAACCCCTACCCTGACAGGCATATTTACAATCGACAAAGGAAAGCTGAGTGCCACACCAAAATCAGTCACACTACCAGCTAGCACGACGCCTTGAGAATCTAGGTCAGTGATTTCAGTTGGCGGGTTATTAGGGTCAAGCACGTTCAAAGTATCAATGTCTGACTGGGCAATATCGGCCACACCCACTGCGTCAATATAACTTTTATAAAAAACCGCCATCGGCATACGTTGATTTGGTATCACCAAAGCTGCACCAATTCCTGCTGATACATTCGCCACATTGCCTTTGAGTGATTCTAAATCTAACACTAAGTCGTCTCGAAAGGCTTCAACCTCGGCGGAGTCACCGTTATTGATTGCCGTTTCAAGGCCATCATAAGAGTCCTTTAACGAATCAAACTTATCAATCATATTATCGCTATCAGAACCTTCCGCGCCAACTGTTGGCAGTAATAAAGAAAATGCTTGGGTCTTGTTGATTTCATCATTGGTATAGGTGTTATGTGGAGTAAGAATGGCCAATAAAGCAGGATTAATGAAACTAGCGCCAACTCGATTAGAGGCAGCAACACCAGTACCGCCCATACTGTCGCTGCGAGCTTCAAAATAAAGCCCGCTAGCTTGCACATTGTTGGCAAGCAAGAGTAAACAGAAAGGTAGCGCTAGTCTTGATAGCATCCCAGTTTTCCTATTTTTATTGTTTAATAAAGATAGTAGAAATAATCAAAAAAGGATGTCATATCAGCAAACTAAATTTTCATTTTTACCTTGTTTCAACTAACTGCATTGACTAAATTTTTATAAATCAGGCAGATAAGATTTGAAACCTTCATGGGTAAACTGTATAAATTTTTTCAGGCGCTCAGGTTGAAATTTGTCCTTGTGATAAAGCACATAAAACGGTGTGTCGGGTATTTGCCAATCTGTAAATACTTCGACTAATTTCTCAGTTTGTATCTCTTGATGACAATATAAATATGGCAACCTGACGATACCATTACCAGCTAATGCGCTAATCTTCATTGCTCGGCCATTTTTACACCGAAACTTACCTTTAATCGCAACATCAATATGCTCTTTCACAGCTCCCTGTTGACTAAAACGCCAATGATTAATCGAACCAACGATACAAGCATACTTATTGAGTTGGCTCGGATGTGTCGGCTGTCCATATCTTTCAAGGTAGGCAGGTGACGCCAAGGTACAGTTTTTAATATCAATAAGCTTTCGTGCTATTAATCCTGAATCCGATAAATCCCCCATTCTAAATACCACATCAAAATGATCTTCAATTAAGTCGACTCGTTGGCTACTGAAATCGAGATCTATAGTGATATCGGGATATAGTTGGATAAAGTCATTCACTAAGGGAACGATAATGTCTTCCCCTAAAAAACCACCCACACAATTGATATAAATATTACCTGATAATTTTTCCGCACTATCTACTGTGGTGGCCACAGCTTGCTCAATTTGATGTAACGCTTGCTGGCATTGTTGTAAAAATAGCTCGCCCTGATCTGTCAATCGTTGCGTCCTGGTGGTGCGAATAATCAAACTGACACCTAGAAATGTTTCTAAACTCAATAATTGTTTAGATAAGTGCGAGCGTGAACAGCCCAATACTTCCGCAGCTTGAGTAAAGTTACCTTGTTCTGCAATCACCACAAAAGCACGGATATCCACTAAATTTATTTCTGTATTCATTTAACTCTCAATATCCATTTGCAGATAAGATGGTATCAGTTCTGCAGTAACCACCGCCTATATACGTCAATGAGTCATCGCTAGCGCTGGCTCATTAGAAGTCATACGTAAACAATTATGTTCTTTATCGATTATATATCAACAATAAATCGCGCTCTATAATTCTCTCATTAACAAAGAGAGGTCGAAATCATGAAAGAACTTATCGTAATTACTGGTGCATCTTCAGGTATTGGTGCAGCAATGGCCAAAGCATTCAGCGCTAAGGGACATCCATTACTATTATTGGCTCGCCGTCTTGAACCCATGCAGGCATTGCAACTTGAAAATAGCTTAGCAATTAGCGTTGATGTGACAGATACTGAAGCGATGAAAGCAGCCATTACTGAAGCTGAAACACAATACGGCCCTGTTGGCTGTTTAATCAATAACGCTGGTGTGATGTTACTAGGTCAAGCAGATGTGCAAGATCCACAAGAATGGAGCAAGATGCTCAACATCAACGTAATGGGCGTACTGAATGGTATTCATGCTGTTTTAGCCAGTATGAAAGCCCGTAAAACAGGTACTATCATCAACGTAAGTTCAATTGCTGGCCGTAAAACCTTTCCAAACCATGCGGCTTATTGTGCAACTAAATTTGCTGTACATGCATTAACGGAAAATATCCGTGAAGAAGTTGCTATGGACGATGTTCGCATGGTGACCATTGCACCAGGAGCGGTAGAAACTGAGTTATTAAGCCACACAACAGATCAAGCGATTAAAGATGGCTACGCAGACTGGAAAGAAGACATGGGCGGCGTAGTCGCACCAGAAGTCATTGCTGAAACGGCTGTATTTGCCTACGAAATGCCACAAAGCGTTTGTGTTCGTGAAATCGCGCTTGCCGCAACACGTCAGCAACCATAAGAGCTTACCGACAACATCAATAGACACATTGATCAATGTGCACTGTAACTAAAACAGTGCACACTTTCTGCTGTATCCTTCTCCATATTTACTTTTATGCAACCACCAAATATCACTTTAGAGATAGTTAAATATTAAAAGTGTGATCTAAAACCTGCCTTCAAAAGCGATTGCAAGCATTAAACAATACTCCCCCCTCTTAACAAAAAGAAAAATACCATTATTTATCAATAACAAACAATATACACCTCAAAGCATTAGATTTTTATCAATTATATTTTTATCAATTAGATTTTTTTAATTTACTTGATCGAACTCAACAATTCCTTTTTTGACAACTGTTAAATTTAATAACAAGCCAGATACATAAATATCCAAGCCCATTAACTCAGTACAAGGTAAGACAAAGGAAATGATGATGAAAACAATAAATAAAATACTCGTATGCGTCACCCTCGCTTTATGTTTTGGAGCACAAGTTCAAGCTGCTGATGGAGGTAATCCTAAAAAAGGCAAACACCTCTATAAAAAAGAGTGCAAGGCTTGTCATGGCGTAGGCGATGAAGGTGGAGAGATAACCCCAATGAGCAAAACAATGAGCCAATGGGACCGTTTTTTTAAGCGTAATAAACACAAAGCAAAAGCTGAAGTATTCAATGCCTTGGATGAACAAGAACTATTAGATATCCAACAGTTCCTATATGACCATGCAGCGGATTCAGACCAACCACAAACCTGTGGTTAGGTAACCCAGTTATACTATAAAACACTTTTAATTCAATAAATTAATGAAAGATGGGAATTTTCTCAGGGCTTAATGCTGCCTAAATTCAGCAAAACAGAGGATTTCCAACATCAATCGAAGGCAGTTTATGTAAGAGCTGCTCATTCGAAAGGAGAGATGTTATGCGTACTCTAATTTCACTATTAGTTGCTAATGCTTTGATGTTATCAGCAAGCGCTTATGCTAATGATGTTGATATACAAAGAGATAGCCTTAATAAAACCGATGCACAAAAAATAGCAGAGCTTAAACAACAGCTTGTCGATATCAATGATGAACTTGATGATATCAACAACCGAGTCGATAAAAATGAGCGTCACACAGCATTAGATAGAATAGAAATCACTGGCGACTTTAGAACTAAAGTTCATTCACTTCACTACCAAGATGTCACTTGGAACCCTGCCATTAATGTCGACTTTAACGATTTTGGTGCCAAGGCGATGTCCGGCGAGTTTGGAATGCCCGATGATGCTAACTCACCATTGGCAAAAATGATGGCGGCTAACCCCAACTTAGCGACGGCTTTTCAAAATGGACAGCTTCAAGGCAACTTGCCTTACGTATTGTCGCCCAAGTCCGTACAAGATATTGATAACGACCTATATTACACCACTCGTTTAAGACTGAACCTTAAAGCCAAAGTATGGGACAACGTCAGCTTTGCTGGTCGTCTGAGTATGTTTAAGAACTGGGGAGATTCAACAGGAGTACAAGTATTTGACTCTTGGCGGTCGTTTACTATGGATGGCACCAATAGCGGCAACCCAAGCGGCGACTGGCTAAGAGTTGAACGCGCCTATTTTGATTGGAAAAATATTAATGGTTCACCACTGTATTTATCCATAGGGCGTCGACCTTCAACTTATGGCCCACCAACCCAGTACCGGGAAAATGAAAAACGCGGCGGCACACCTTCTGGTCATTTAGTTAACTTTAATTTTGATGGCGCCACTATGGGTTATCACCTAAGTGATATCACTGGTGTTGAAGGCCAAGTGGTTCGCTTTTGTTACGGTCAAGGATTCGAATCCCAATGGGGAAATGGCGAAATGTTTGGCGATATCGTCACTAAAGACACTCACTTAGGTGGCTTTAATATTGATGTTGTTAACGACGGTAAAAACTTCCTTCAACTCACCTTGTTTGGCGCAAAAGATGTCAATGATGGCTTTAAAGGCACTATGGCTTTTCCAACTCAATTGGCTGAAATATTTGCCCCAACCATGTATCAAGACATGCAAAAGTTTGAGGACTTCAACTTCGTTACTCGAGTGCAGCCTAGTGATGTCATTGGCGATATGTTCTTAGGTGGCATTGGCTTCGCTCGCGAAGAAGATAATGACGTGAAGTGGTTCGTATCTGGAGGATGGACCCGCGCCGATGGTAATGGCAATGCTGGTATGTTTGGCGGCATGCTAACTGATGCTGTTTTTGAAGCTCAATTAAATGCAGATTCTAGTGAAATTATCATGATGCCTTCAGCCGCTGAAGAAAATGATGCCAAAGACGGCTACGGAATTTATGTCGGCGTACAAATCCCAGCACCTTACGGTAAAGTTGGCCTTGAATATAACTATGGTTCTGAATATTGGACTCCTTTCACCCAAGCTCAAGATGACCCTATTGGCAGCAAACTGGCTACCAGAGGACATGTGGCTGAAGCCTATTACATGTTTGATATCAATCCGAGAATGTTTATTAAACTCGCAGGGCTCTATTACGACTTTGAATATACAGGCAGCGGCACGCCTGTTGGCAAACCACAAAAAGTGGATGATGTTGTTGCAGGCACAGCCTACTCAATGCTGCCAGTCGTCGATACCGCTTACGACGTTAATGCATCTCTTACCGTTAATTTCTAATGCTATTAACTTCCCTCAGCGATCACTGAGGGTTGGAGTCCTATATGAAAACACTCTTAATCAGCTTAATTTCAGGTGGATTATGTTGCTTTAGCTTATTTGCCAGTGCTGCTAATCCACATAAAGACTATATAGAAGGGCCTTTTACTCAAGGCAGTGAAGTCACAAGTCAATGTATCGAATGTCATGAAGATCATGCTAAAGACGTGATGAAATCTTCTCATTGGACATGGGAGCTTGAGCAACAACTGCCAGGGCGCACCGTCAAACGTGGCAAAAAAAATGCCATTAATAACTTTTGTATCGCCGTCTCAGGCAATGAGCCTCGATGCACTAGTTGTCATGCCGGTTACGGCTGGAAAGATGATAGCTTTGATTTCAATGACATGACCAAAGTAGACTGTTTAATTTGTCACGACACAACAGGTACTTATGTTAAAGATCCTGCAGGTGCAGGCGAAGTGCTCGCCAAAGTTAATCTTGAACGAGTGGCCCAAAATGTCGGTGCCCCAGTTCGAGATAATTGCGGTAGTTGTCACTTCTATGGCGGCGGTGGCGATGGGGTTAAACATGGCGATTTAGACTCTTCTATGTCTTACCCTGATAAAGTCACTGATGTGCATATGGATACTGATGGAAATGACTTCCAATGCCAAACTTGTCATACAACTGAGAGTCATCAAATCAGAGGTAATGCCATGGGAGTATCACCAGGAGGCATGAGTGATATTGGTTGTGAAAATTGCCATGAAGCCGCTCCACATGACAATAAACGACTCAATAGCCATACCAGCAGCATCGCATGTCAAACCTGTCATATTCCTGAATTTGCTAAAAATGAACCCACCAAAATGAGCTGGGATTGGTCAACGGCAGGACAAGATATTGAGCAAACTAAAGATGAGTACGGCAAACATACCTACATGAAAAAGAAAGGTAACTTTGTTTGGGCTAAAAATGTTCAACCTCAATATGCTTGGTATAACGGTAAGGCTGATGCCTATATGGCTGGCGATAAAATGGATCCTAAGGTGGTCACTAAATTGACTTACCCTCTCGGTGATATCAATGATGAAAAAGCCAAGATATATCCATTTAAAGTGCATACTGGTAAGCAGATTTATGACAGCAAACAAAACATTTTCATCACAGCTAAGGTCTTTGGTAAAGGCGGTTATTGGAAAACCTTTGATTGGAATAAAGCTGCTGAACTTGGTATGCAGGCCAATCAAGCGATGTTAGATAAAGGCATAAAATACAGTGGCGAATATGGCTTTGCTGAAACTGAGATGTGGTGGCGTATCAATCATATGGTTGCCCCAACAGAGCAAGCTTTAAAGTGCAATGATTGTCACATTAAAGGCACTCGCATGGATTGGAAAGCATTAGGCTATGAAGGCGATCCAATGAAAAATAAGTCGATTAAGAAACATGCAACAACAGACTAAATAACCCGACTTGAGGAATAAAGAAGGTCTAAACTTGAAAACTGCCCAATGCAAAGAGGGCAGTTTTTTATATAGAGTGCTACAAATATTCCTTTCCATTGCCCCTTCCACCTTTATCTCAATCTATAACTCTATAAACCGAACAACCAACATAATTATTCTCAATCAAACACGCCCTTTTCCCAACGTTCAACTTTCGAACTATAACAAACGTTAATTGTTGAATTAATAACCTTTAGCATTTAACTTGGAGGTAATTCGCACAAAGTGAACTACGCTTTATGGATAACAGTTAGTGTTTATAAGGAAGTTGAATAAATGCGGGAAAACTTCAGTTTACTTTCCAAAAATAAAGCCTTTCCAGAGCTTTTTTTATCGTCGACTTTTATTAATTTATTGTCGCTCGCCTTGCCTTTCACCATGCTACAAATTTATGACCGAATTTTACCTAATCAAGGTTACGGGACTGCGACTATTTTAGTATCAGGAGTCGCCGTCGCTATTTTGCTTGAACTGTTACTTAGGTATGGTCGTAGTTGGATTCTTGCAGCATCAGCAGCCAACTTCGAGTTATCAACAACATCTGATGTCGTTGATAAGCTCATGAAAGCTAATTATCGCCATGTTGAAGCCATGGGTACTGGTCGTATTGCCAACGGCCTCGCCAGTATTTCTAGTATGCGAGAACTTTACTCTGGACAAGCTATTGTTGCTTTGATGGACTTCCCTTTCGTCCTGATTTTTCTTGCTTTAGTGGCCTATATTGGTGGCCCACTGGTGTTTATTCCAATTGCGGTATGGTTAGTTGTCGGCGCATTAGTCTATTTTATTGGGAAAAAACTCGCAGTTGCGACTCACGCACTGGCACTGTCTGATGCCGAGCGAACTAGAATGCTTATACTGGTTTTATCTGGTTTAACAACCGCGAAAGCCTTATCACTTGAAGATCGTTTATCGGGCATTTATAACAATATCAATTACCAGCGTCTTGATAAGCAGCAGCAAGTCGATTGGCTATCGGCAAAATTACAAGAAGTGATTCAAGGGGCATCCCAAGGCACGACTCTCATTTTAGTCATGCTGGGTTGTCTCGAAGTATTAAATGGCTCACTGACAACAGGTGGACTTGCCGCTTGTTCGATTTTAGCAGGTAGAGCTATTGCCCCATTAAGTGCCATCATTAGTTTACGCTCAAGACTTGTTAGTGCTCAAACGGCGATGTCACACGTTAATGACTTAACTGAAATTCCCGCTGAGCCTTTTACAGGCGAAACCCTATATCATCAAAAGCTTCCTTTTGGCCCAATCCAATTTACGACCGTGTGTAGTCAAAACCTCGGGACTGTAATTGATAATTTTTCCACGAAAATTGAACCTAATAACTTGGTGAATCTTCAATCTAATCCGCTAAGTCATGCAAGCCATATTTTAAGCATGATTGCAGGATTTCAGCAGATTACTTCAGGTGCGGTGACAATTGATGGCACACCAATCTATCAGCATAATGCCACAGAATTTAGACAATCAGTCACTTACGTTGCGCCTTGGCCGACACTATTTGCGGGAAGCTTATTAGAAAACATGACCATGTTTCGGGCTGAGTATGAACCGCAAGCCATGGCTGTTGCAGATAGCCTAGGTTTAACTAATGCCATTGCCCAACTGCCTAACGGTTATCAAACGCTCGTCGCAGACAGTGATAGCCAAATGCTCAACAAAGGGGCGATAAAACTTATCGCCATAGTGCGAGCTGTGGTTCAGCAACCTTCAATACTGCTTCTAGATGAACCGATGATTTCATTAGATGCCGATGCGCAAAATCGTTTAATAGCTTTACTCAAAGAGCTAAAACAGCACATGACTATAGTGACCGCATCACATTATGTAGCGCTTAGCCAAATATGCGATCAAAACATTGATATCATCGGCCATAGCGAACCTTCTTCAGAGCAAACGCCTTCCCAATCGGTTAGCCAAGCTAATAAGGAGAACCGCTCATGAGCCAAGCATCATTAGAATTAAAACCACTCATTATCACCCTGTTCAAGCAGCTTGGCTTATATACACAGGCCAGTAATATCGCCAGTGATAATAGCCACAATGACTTTAACACTCTTGAAGTCTCTCGCTTGCTTAAAAAGCACCAAATTAGCTTTTCAGTCATTCACCCTTCAGCTAAAAATCTTCATCTTGCGATTCATCCATTTCTTGTGATTCCAGAAAATGAAGCTGGATTCATTGTCAGGCGCCAAGGAAATGTTTTCGAGAAACTGCAGGTTGAGAATACATGGCAACCAATAGACTTAACCCAACTCAATGACAAAGCTCATGTTTTTCTGGTTGAATCATTACCGAGCAGTAAGAAAAACGTGCAAGCTTTTGCCGCACAAATGAGTAAACGGACAAAATGGTACCGACCTGTATTTTGGCTCAGTTTACTTTCAAGTATTACAGGTCTGGCCGTGCCATTATTTACCATGGCCGTATATGATCGAGTCATTGGCGGGCAAACACCGTCAATACTACCTAGCATCGCACTAGGCAGTGTCTTGGCAATTGGTGTTTTAGTCAGTACTCGTTTAGTACGGGCACAAATACTGGCTACAACCAGCAACCGCTTTGCTAGGGACTTATCTGAAATAACCTTTTATCGTTTGTTGCATATGCCTCTTATGGTGCTATCACGAGTCGGTATTTCCAATCATATTGCCCGAATGCGAAATGCTGAAAAGGTCAGGATGCTACTGTCAGGCCCTGGCGGTGGAAGCTTAGTGGATTTACCATTCACTCTCATCGCCTTACTCGCCATCATGTTTTTAAGCGGTTGGTTAGTTTTAGTGCCTATTGGTATGTTGCTGCTCTATTACCTTGTGATGAAACTATTAACTCGTTATGTTCAAGCAGCTTCTCCGACAATCAGTGGCGAATATCAAAATGCTATGAGCGAATTATCTAAAAACTTACTGCAATTAAAGGCCGCTGGTGACACCGAAGGCTGGCAAACAAAGTTTATTCGCCAAGCAAGAGAAAATAGCCGACAGAATTTTTTATACGCTAAACGTAATGGTTTAAATGCAGCAGTTGCTCATTCACTTAGTCTTTTTACCGCATTAATTACGGTATTTACTGGCATATTTTTAGTGTTAGATCAGAGCATCTCTCCGGGGGCATTAATTGCCTGCGTGATGATGATTTGGCGTATTACCGGTCCTGCTCAATTAGCATTTTCCTCTAAACAAAAATTCACCATGATGGATATTGCGGTCAAACAGTTTGATCGGTTCATGCAGGCCAATACAGAGCAGTCAGAACTTAGGTTGGATACACCAGATAATAGCAAGCCACCAGCAGTTGCTTTTCAGCATGTCACGCTTCGATACAGCGCAGAAGGTGAACCTGCACTAGCAGGGGTAAATGTAGAGATTGAACCGGGTGAATTAGTGGCCATTATTGGACCAAACGCTTGTGGTAAATCCACTTTACTACTCAGTGCATTAGGCGTATTAGATGCCCAAGCAGGCTTTGTAACCATCAACGGTAAAAATTTAAAACAATATGATACTGCCATTTTTAGACAATGGGCTGGTTATAGTCCCTCACAACCGGATATTTTCCCTGGTACCTTGGCAGAAAATATTCGTATTGCTAAACCTAACGCTACAGACCAAGAAATTATTCAAGCTCTAATTGATGCTGGCGGACAAAGCTTTTTTAACAGCATCAATAATGATTTATCTGTCGACCTTTTGGGCGAAAACAATGCCATGCTTTCGGCCATTGAAGGCAGCTATATTAATCTCGCTAGAGCGTTAGTGAAACAATCTCCACTTTTGTTGCTTGATGAACCATTACCACACCGAAACCCGACATCAAAAGCCACCCTGATTAATACGTTAACAAACCTAAAGGGACATTCAACCGTCTTATTTACTAGCCACGATCAAGACTTAATTCAACAAGCAGATAAAGTCATCATTTTAGATAAAGGCGCAGTGGTTTACGCGGGCCCTATTCCAGATAAAACGCCCCAAGAGCAGCCCATCTCAAGTGCCGAACAGGAGTCTTCAATCAATGGATAATCGTCAATTAGCTAATCGAATATGGCCTAAGCATGAATTTGCTGAAGCGATTGAAGCACCTGCTGAACGCAAAATGATCCGCAATGTCATTTTAATCATCACAGGATCAATTTTATGCATACTTATTTGGTCTGTTTTTACTGATGTTGAAGAAATATCAAAATCTAAAGGACAAGTCGTGCCACTAGGTCATCGACAAGTGATCCAAAGCCGTGCAGGTGGCACGATAGCCTCAGTCGTTGTTGAAGAGGGTGATGTCGTCAAAAAAGGCGATATTTTAGCAAGCTTTGTCTCTATTGATAGCTTATCAGCAGAAGAAGAGCTCACCAGTAAACGTGCCAATTTAATCATGCGAATTGAGCGTTATGATGCCTTTACGGAACAAAGAGAGGCCGACTTTAGCGAATTTGCTATCGAGTACCCTGAGTTACTGCGACTTCATACTTCCGCTTTAAGACGTATGAATGAAGAGCGTGTTGCAATGGAGCAATTATCAGAATCCGATATTGCCAAAACCCAAGCTGAACTTGACGGTCTTAAAGCAGAAATCCCGCCATTGAGCGATCAAATACAAACAGCTGAACAAACTCTTAAAATGATGCTGTCCGTTACTGCTGAACAAGCGGTATCTAAGTTGCGTATTTTAGAGTCACAACAAAAGCTTGATTCCTACATACGTGAGCTAAAATCAATGGAAAGTAAACAGCAAGTACTCTCCAAAAATCTAGTTAATTTAGAACGTCAACTCAAGCAAAAACAAGCCTCACTGTTTAAAGATGTCGGAGAAAAACGAACAGACACTCAAGCAGAGTTATTGGGGGTTATCGCAAGGCTTAAATCTTCTGATTCTTTGGTGTCTCAAAATACAGTGACAGCGCCTGTTGACGGTATTATCCAATCCATTCCTACAAGTTCTACTGGTAGTGTAATTCAACCAGGAGGCACTGTTGCAGTGATAGTTCCTATGACTAAAACAGGGTTAATGGAAATTAAACTGTCCCCAAGAGATATCGGCTTTGTTCGAGTGGGTCAAAGTGCTCGTATCAAAATTGATGCCTTTGATTACAGTCGATACGGCGCGCTTGATGGCATCGTCAAACGCATCTCTCCCAGCACTGACTCAGATGAAAAAGGCGGCGTTTTTTACAAGGTGCAACTGTCCATCGAAAAGCCCTACTTTTTTGACACGCCTGGTCAATTTGAATTAATCCCAGGCATGACAGGAGAAGCAGACATAGTGACTGGGGATAAAAGTGTTTTCCAATATTTATGGAAACCCGTGTTTACTAATATTAATGAAGCATTCGGTGAGAGGTAGAGGTTAGCATGACTCAAGACAACCAAGGCAAGACTCCACCTAATAGTGAGCAAAAAACGGATACTAAACAGGTCAATAAGCCCAACACGGCTACGCAAACTGAACAAGTTAAACGAGATAAAAAAGCAAAGGTTGCGGCCAATAAAATTGACGTTGAAGCCAAAAAACTCCTAGCAAAAGAAGCTCGAGATACCCCACAAACAACTGTCGGTATTAATCAGGATCTTGTTGCCGATAAATCGGTTAGCTCTTCACTAGCGCATGGGAAAACAAAACCAAACTTACCCTCTGATCAAATCCCACAGAGTGTTGAATCGCCAGTAACCAATCAAACCACCGAAGCGACAGAGACTATCACTGCCACTCGCCAAATTGCATCGGCAGAACAGTCAGATGACGCTTTAGAGGTTACTCAAGCAACGCCTGAAAATAAACTAATCAAAGAGACAGGTTCAACCGAAACAACAGGAATTGGAAATGCTGAGCCGTTTAAAGCAGGCAATACTGCAACAGAAGATATCAGTCAATTTCGAGCAGCCCAAACGAATATTACTCAGAAGAATGATCAGCAGCCCGATCAAGATTCGACGACTCCCAATCCTACAACGTACGCCCAAGTCACTCAGCCAACGCCACTCCATCCTGGACCACAAACTCCAAGTACCCATGGTCAACCACCAATTACTGGCACTGGCACTGGCACTGGCACTGGCACTGGCACTGGCACTGGCACTGGCACTGGCACTGGCACTGG